>NZ_JBFUMH010000031.1:0-42522 GCF_054049475.1 Microvirga sp. P5_D2
CCACCGAGACGAAGCAGAAGACGGACGAATTCGGCGATACCACTACGAAGAAGAAGACCGAATGCTGATCAGGCGCTTCGCGTCAAACGAATAAGGCCCGGTCGAAAGCCGGGCCTTTTTTGAAGCATTAGCGACGCTTGCCGCCGCGCCCGCCTCGGGAGAAGGGCACCGTCAGAAGGCGTCGTCCCGACTCGTCCACGATTTCGAGTTCGATATTGGCCGCATCGGCCAATTCCTCTCGAAGCTCCTCGACCGTCGCAAGGGCTTCGGTCCGTGCCGCCTCGAAATCCGGCAGCTCGATTCCCTCATCGTCCTCGTCGACATCGTAGCCGTCCCGGATGTTGAAGAAAAAGCGTGGCATGGCATTCTACTTCGTGAAGAGAGCTTGCAGGAAAACAACCGTACCAGAGCACGGGTTCAATCCCATCTTCGCCCCATGCCATGCACATGAAAATTCTGGCAAAATGACGCCATGCTCGGACAGCGGCGCATACATGGAATTGTCTGGGAAAAGAAGTGGCGCGCCCTAGGGGAGTCGAACCCCTCTTTCCTGCGTGAAAGGCAGATGTCCTAACCGATAGACGAAGGGCGCGCGGTTCTTCGGAGCGGTGCCGCCGAAGTGGGCGAACCTATAGATGGGTTCGCTTTGCACTGCAAGCGTCAGATTGCGTTATTCAGGCCTTGCCGCATCCATAATGCGAAGCTCCGCCTTTTCATGGCCGCCCCAGCGGTCGATCGACAGGGTTCCGGCCACATGCAGAGAGCTGCCTATGGCCTGCGAGAGCACATTTCCGACGGGCTGACCTGCCGCGCGGAAGGCGATTCCCCCAATGGTACTGCCGTCCCCGGCCCTCAGCTTCACGCGCATATGCCCGCCGCTGCCGACTTCGCGGGCCTCGATCAAGCGGTGTTGTGGAAAAACGAACACAGGCTCCGGTTGCCCCGAGCCGAAGGGCCCTGCCCGCTCCAGCGCCGTCACGAGGCCCGGCTGCGCGCCCGCTGCGGTAAGCGTGGCATCGATGGCGAACTGGTCGTTGAGCCGCATGGCGCTGACGGGCTCCGTCAGCTTCTCGGTGATGAAGGCCAGAAAGCGGTCCATATCCGCCGCGCGAATCGTGACGCCCGCCGCCATGGTATGACCGCCGCCCTTGATGGCGAGCCCGGCATCCACCGCCGCACGCACCGCATGGCCGAGATCGACACCGGGGACGGACCTCCCCGAGCCCGTTGCCGTGCCGTCCGCATTTACCGTGAAGGCGAAGGCCGGGCGGCGGAAGCGCTCCTTGGTACGGGCTGAAATCAGGCCGACGACGCCGGGGTGCCACTCCGCGGAAGACGTGACCAGAACGGGCTGGTCAGGCGAACGCTCCAGGGCCATGAAGGCCTGAGCCTCCGCTTCTTCCACAGCCACCACCTCGATGGCCTGACGCTCCCGGTTCAGGCGGTCGAGCTCGGCGGCGATCTGCCCGGCCTGGACCGAATCCTCCGTCAGCAGCAGCCGCGAGCCGAGGGCGGCATCTCCGATACGGCCACCTGCATTGATGCGCGGGCCTACGAGATAGCCGAGATGCCAGGCCTCCGGCGCTCCTGCGAGGCCTGCTGTATCCAGCAAAGCCGCCAAGCCGATGCGGCGGCGGCTCTTCATGATGGCAAGACCCTGGCGCACGAAGGCACGGTTGAGGCCAAGCAACGGCACCACATCCGCCACCGTGGCCAGCGCCACCAGATCGAGGCTGCTCATCAGGTCCGGCTCATGTCCACCCTGGAAGAAACCGCGCGAACGCAAAACCCGGTTGAGGGCGACGAGGAACAGAAACACCACGCCCGCCGCGCAGAGATGCCCGAGACCGGAGAGATCGTCTTGCCGGTTCGGGTTCACGATGGCGAGCGCCTCGGGCAGCTGCTCTGGAGCTTGGTGGTGATCGAGAACGAGAGGGTCGAGCCCCAGGCGCTTCGCTTCGGCCAAGGGTTCGATGCTGGCGGTGCCGCAATCGACGGTCACCAGAATATCGGCACCCTGCTGCTTCAGGCCACGGATGGCGTCCACGTTCGGGCCATAGCCTTCGGTGATCCGATCGGGGATATGGATGGCGTAAGCGATGCCGCAGGCGCGCAGATACTCAGCGAGGAGCGCGGCGCTGCAAGCGCCATCCACGTCATAATCGCCGAAGATCGCGACCTTCTCCCCCCGCTGCACCGAATCCGCCAAGCGTGAGGCAGCAGCCTCCATATCCGTCAGCACATGCGGATCCGGCATCAGGTCGCGCAGGCGCGGGTTCAGGAAGCCTTCCGTCTCGTGCAGTCCCACGCCTCGCCCGGCGAGAACGCGGGCGAGAATGTCGGGCACGCCATGGGTCTGGGCGATGGCGAGTGCAATCGTGCTCTGCGAGGCATCGCAACGCTCGACCCAAGTGCGCCCGAGGGCGGATTGGGTCACGCCCAGGAAAGGTTTCGGCAAAAGGAGAGGAGCTGATTCTGTCACAATGGATCTATTAAGCACGAAATGTGGTCAAAACACCTTGCGGTATTGAATGAACCCGCTTCGGGCCGCCACCTTGTCGTAAAGAGCCTGCGCCGAAGTGTTGGTCTCATGGGTCAACCAATAGACCCGGCTGGCTCCGTGAGCCGTCGCCTTCTCATACACGGCCTCGATCAAGGCACGGCCAGCGCCCTGCCCGCGCGCCTCCTCCGAGGTAAAGAGGTCTTGCAGATAGCAGTAATCCGCCGTCGTCCACGTGGAGCGGTGATAGATGTAATGCACGATGCCGACGATTTTCCCATCGAGCACGGCGGCGAGGCCATGGATGGGCTCGGCGGGATCGTTGAGCCGCAGCCACGTGACATCCGTCACATCGGCGGGGACGGATGCCTTGTAGAAGGTCAGGTAGCCTTGCCAGAGAGGCTCCCACGCCTGACGGTCTTCCGGGGTGAAGGGGCGAATTTGGATCATGGGATTCCTGTGTTGCTCAGTGCATCCTAAAACGTGGATGGCCGGGACGAGCCCGGCCATGACGCAGAATACGAAAGGTTCGACTCTCGATATGACTAGTCGAGGTGGAACTTCGACAGCTCGCGATGCTCGCCGTAGATGCGGCGCACGGTGCCGGTGGCGGAGCGATAAACCACGGTCTCCGTGGTGATAACGTCCTTGCTGAAATGGACGCCCTTAATCAGCGCACCGTCGGTCACGCCGGTGGCGGCCACGATCACGTCACCGCGGGCGAGGTCGGTCATGTCGTACTTCTTGTTAGGATCGGTCACGCCCATCTGGAGCGCGCGGGAGCGCTTCTCCTCGCTATCGAGGATCAGGCGGGCCTGCATCTGGCCGCCGATGCAGCGCAGGGCGCCGGCCGCGAGAACGCCTTCCGGTGCGGCCCCGATGCCGAGATAAAGGTCGATGCCGGTCTCGGCAGGTTTTGTCGTGAAGATCACACCGGCCACGTCGCCGTCGGAGATCAGGCGAACGCCTGCGCCGGTCTTGCGGATCGCGGCGATCAGCTCCGTGTGGCGCGGACGGTCGAGCACGAGGCAGTTGATCTCGTTCGGCTTCACGCCCTTTGCCTTGGCGAGGTTGTGAATGTTCTCTTCAGGCGAGGCATCGAGATCGACGACTCCGGCGGGATAGCCCGGACCGATGGCGATCTTGTGCATGTACACGTCGGGAGCAGCCAGCAGCGTGCCGGCCTCGGCCATGGCCATGACGGCGATGGAGCCCGGCATGTCCTTGGCGCAAAGCGTCGTGCCTTCCAGCGGATCGACGGCGATGTCCACCTTCGGGCCGTTCTTGTTGCCCACCTTCTCACCGATGAAGAGCATGGGCGCTTCATCGCGCTCGCCCTCGCCGATCACCACCGTTCCATCGATCGGGAGCTTGTTGAGCTCGCGGCGCATGGCATCCACGGCAGCCTGGTCGGCGGCCTTCTCGTTGCCGCGCCCGCGAAGCCGGGCGGAAGCGACGGCGGCGCGTTCAGTGACGCGGACGAGCTCCAAGGTGAGGATGCGCTCGATGAGTTGCCCCGGTTGGACGGTAATGCCTTGCGACATGGACGTGTCGTCTCCCTTTTTGAAGGTGGTCGGCCGGGCTCTCAAAAGCCCGCCCGGCAGATGTTAATCGCGTTCGATGCGAATGACTTGGGGCGGTTCGGCGATAAGACCATCCCCAGAGATCTTTTCAAGCGCCGAACGGATGGATGCCTCCGTCGCCGCGTAGGTGATGAGAACGAGCGACACCGGCGCGCCCGAACGGCCGTGCGGGTCCTGCGTCGCAGCGACCTCGGAGCGCTTCTGAAGGATGCTCTCTAGCGAGATATCCGCCTGCGCCATGCGCGTCGCGACGCCTGCTGCAACGCCCGGACGGTCGTGCACGGTCAGACGCACATAATAGCCGCCTTCGTGGCGCTGCATGGGCGCGCGCTGGGCTTTCTCGAGCTGGCCCGCAGGGCGGCCGAAGAGCGGCTGCACCGTTCCGGCGGCCACGTCAGCGATATCGGCCACGACGGCGGAGGCGGTGGCGTCACCGCCCGCGCCGGGGCCGATAAGGGTCAGTTCACGCACGGCGTCGGCGTCGATAGTCACGGCATTCGTCACACCCATCACCTGCGCGATGGACGAGGTGCGCGGCACCATGGTCGGGTGGACGCGCTGCTCGATGCCGGTTTCCGTGCGCTCGGCGACGCCGAGCAGTTTGATGCGGAAGCCCAGCTCCTTCGCCATGGCGAGGTCGAGCGGGGTGATGGAGGAGATGCCTTCCACATAGATCGCCTCGGCATCGATTTCGGTGCCGAAGGCAAGGCTCGTGAGGATCGCGAGCTTGTGGGCGGTGTCGAAGCCCTCCACGTCGAAGGTCGGATCGGCCTCCGCGTAACCGAGACGCTGCGCGTCCGCGAGGCACTCCGCGAAGGTCATGCCCTCCAGCTCCATGCGGGAGAGGATATAGTTGCAGGTGCCGTTGAGGATGCCATAAAGGCGCGACACCCGGTTGGCCGGAAGCGCCTCACGCAAGGTCTTGATAATCGGGATGCCGCCGGCGACGGATGCTTCGAAGGCAAGCGACACACCCTTGGATTCGGCGAGCTTCGCCAGGGCGAGACCATGCTTGGCGAGCAAAGCCTTGTTGGCTGTCACAACCGTCTTGCCGTGGTTGAGGGCCGCCTGGACCGTCTCCAACGCAGCGCCGTCGGCGCCGCCAACCAGCTCGACCACGCAATCCACATCCGCCGAGCGGGCAAGCTCGACCGGATTGTCGAACCATGTGCAGCCGGAAAGATCGATGCCCCGGTCCTTGGACTTGTCGCGGGCGGAAACCGCCACCACCTCGACCGGCCGCCCGCCCCTCTGGGCGACGGCCTCGTTCTGGCGAGCGAGAATGCGAATGACCGACGCGCCGACCGTACCGAGGCCGGCGATGCCGACCTTAAGAGGACCTGTCACGGACAATAGCTCCCTGTGAAATCGCACTGCTCTTTACGAGAGCCAGGGTCCCATGTCCATGCGAACATGGAAACAGGCGTGCAGGCATCAGGGCCATGCCGTCTGATAAGGGCTCAGCCCCTGCGCGCCATCGGCACCACGTTGTGCAGCGTCTGGTCGGCGGTGTCGAAGAATTTGCGGATGTTGCGGGCGGCCTGACGGATGCGCTGCTCGTTTTCCACAAGGGCGATGCGCACGTAGTCGTCGCCGTGCTCGCCGAAGCCGATGCCGGGGGCGACCGCTACGTCAGCCTTCTCGACCAGCAGCTTCGAGAATTCCAGGCTGCCCATATGGCGGAACTTCTCAGGAATCTGCACCCAGGCGAACATGGATGCGCTCGGAGCCGGGACCGACCAGCCCGCCTTCTCGAAGGAATCGACCATGACGTCACGGCGCTTCTTATAGGTCGCGCGCATCTCGCGGATGCAGTCGTCAGGGCCGTTCAGAGCGGCGGTGGCGGCCACCTGAACTGGGGTGAAGGCGCCATAATCGAGATAGGACTTCACGCGGGCGAGCGCCGCCAGAAGCCGCTCGTTGCCGACGGCGAAGCCTATGCGCCAGCCCGCCATGGAGAAGGTCTTCGACATGGAGGTGAACTCGACCGCCACGTCGATGGCGCCGGGCACCTGTAGGATCGACGGCGGCGGGTTATTGTCGTCAAAATAGACCTCCGAATAGGCGAGATCCGACAGTAGGATCAGCTCGTGCTTCTTCGCGAAGGCCACGAGATCCCGGTAGAAGTCGAGGGAGGCCACATAGGCCGTCGGGTTGGACGGGTAGCAGACCACCAGCGCCACCGGCTTCGGGATCGAGTGCATCACGGCGCGCTCGGCGGCCACGAAGAAATCGGGCGTCGGCTCGGCGGGCACGGAGCGGATCACGCCGCCGGCCATCAGGAAGCCGAAGGCATGGATCGGATAGCTCGGGTTCGGAACCAGGATTACGTCGCCCGGTTCCGTGATGGCCTGCGCCATGTTGGCGAAGCCTTCCTTGGAGCCCAGGGTCGCCACCACCTGCGTATCGGGGTTCAGCTTCACGCCGAACCGGCGCTCATAGTAACCGGCCTGGGCGCGGCGCAGGCCGCCGATGCCCTTGGAGGCGGAATAACGGTCGGTGCGGGGTTTGCCCACGGTTTCGACGAGCTTGTCGATGACGTGCTGGGGCGCCTGCAGGTCCGGGTTGCCCATGCCGAGATCGATGATGTCGGCGCCGTTGGCGCGGGCGGCGGCCTTGATGCGGTTCACTTGCTCGAAGACGTAAGGGGGCAGGCGCTTGATGCGGTAAAAATTAGACATTGTTTCAGTCCTTCGAGCGGAATCGCAATATTTGTATAGATTCTACGGCGTTCGATTGGAATTCGTGTTCTGCCTTGAGTTCTGCGGCCTCTTGACCGGCGGCAGCGGCTCGGGCGGGGGCGTGCCGCCCAAACGGGCAGCAGCGGCGCCGGCGGCCTCGTTGCGGGCGCGCAAGGAATCGAGCTCGCCTTCGGCCTTCTTGACCTCCTCGGCGGTGCGGGCCGCGGTCGGGCGGCCTTCGACGGGCGTGCCGATGGGCATGTAATCCAGGGACTGCGGGCGGGAGCTCGTCACGAAATCCGGCGCCGGGGCCGTCTTGGGGCCAGCACCCACGGCGGTCGCGATATCACGCACGGGATTGGAACCGCCTGCACATGCCGTGACGTTGACGCCGACCAGGGCCGTCAGCACGAGAGCCGTCGCGCGGGGGGCTGTAGGAAAAGTGATACGCATATTTAGTACCTGGGAAATCCAAGATGTCTCTGGCACAGGTCAGAGATCGGACGCTAAGATGCTCGAATTGCGGCCCCTGAGCAATGCCGCGACATAGAGGGAGATCGCCTTATGGACAAGCCATATGGTGGCGAGAAGGCCCAATCCTCTTCTTCTGCCTCCTCTCCTGACTTCGAGGAACTCTCTCGAAACATGGCCCGCTTCATCGAGGGAGCGACCAAGGCCACGGCCGCCTACCTCAAACCTCTCGAGGAACGGCAGGCACATCCCGAGGTCTCGAACGACGCCTCCGAGGCCTTTAAAACCCTGGGGCGGGTGGCGGAAGCCTGGATGACCGATCCTCAAAAGGCCATGGAGGCCCAGACGCGCCTGGGCTCTCAGTTCTTCACCCTTTGGGCCTCGACCCTCAAGCGGGCCCAGGGAGAAGACACCGAGCCCGTGGCCGAGCCAGAACCCAAGGATGGCCGGTTCAAGGACCCGGAATGGTCGGAGAACCCGATCTTCGATTTCCTGAAGCAGGCCTATCTCATCTCCTCGCGCTGGGCCGAGGACCTCGTGGAGGACGCGGACGGGCTCGACGAGCGGACGCGTCACAAGGCGCAGTTCTATCTCAAGCAGATTTCCAGCGCTCTCTCGCCCTCCAACTTCCTCCTGACGAATCCGGAACTCATCCGCGAGACGATCAAGGAGAACGGCGCCAATCTCGTACGCGGCATGACCATGCTGGCAGAGGATATCGAGGCGGGCGGCGGCGAGCTGAAAATCCGCCAAACCGACCCTTCCAACTTCAAGGTGGGCGTGAACATCGCGGCCACGCCCGGCAAGGTGATTTTCCGCAACGACCTGATCGAGCTGATCCAATACACGCCGACGACTGAGAAGGTGCTCAAGCGCCCTCTCCTCATCGTCCCGCCCTGGATCAACAAGTTCTACATTCTCGATCTCAACCCGGAGAAAAGCTTCATCCGCTGGGCGGTATCGCAGGGCCTCACCGTCTTCTGCATTTCCTGGGTCAACCCGGAAGCGCAACACGCGGAGAAAGGCTTCGAGCATTACATGCGCGAAGGCATCTTCGCGGCGCTCGACGGCATCGAGCAGGCGACCGGCGAGAAAAAGGTGACGGCTATCGGCTATTGCGTCGGCGGCACGCTGCTTGCCACCACCATGGCCTACATGGCGGCCAAACGCGACAAGCGCATCGACAGCGCGACCTTTTTCACCGCGCAGGTGGATTTCACCCATGCGGGCGATCTCAAGATCTTCGCGGACGAAGAGCAGATCAGCGCGCTCGAAGCCACCATGAAGAAACGCGGATACCTCGAAGGCTCGCACATGGCCAACGCCTTCAACATGCTGCGGCCCAACGATCTGATCTGGTCGAACGTGGTCAATGTCTACATGAAGGGGCAGGCGCCCTTCCCGTTCGATCTGCTCTACTGGAATTCCGATTCCACCCGCATGCCTGCGGCGAACCACGCCTTCTATCTGCGCAACTGCTATCTCGGGAACAAGCTCGCCAAGGGCGAGATGGAGCTCGCCGGCGTGAAGCTCGATCTCAAGAAGGTCAAGGCTCCGATCTTCAACCTCGCGGCAAAGGAAGACCACATTGCCCCGGCACTGTCTGTTTTCACTGGTTCGCAGGCCTTCGGCGGTCCGGTGGATTTCGTGATGGCAGGCTCGGGCCATATCGCCGGCGTCGTGAACTCTCCGGCGAAAGCCAAGTACCAGTTCTGGACCGGCGGTCCGGTGGAAGGCACGCTGGAGGAATGGGCTGGTAAGGCTACCGAGCATCCAGGCTCGTGGTGGCCCTATTGGTTCTCCTGGATCGAGAAACAGGCACCCAAATTAGTCGCCGCGCGCAAGCCCGGAGGCGGCAAGCTCAAACCGCTCGGCGACGCGCCAGGGACTTATGTGCTGACGAAGAGCTGAGCCTCTCCACGCACACAAAAAGAAAAGGCCGGCGAAACCGCCGGCCTTCTCGTTTCAAACTCTGCGCAAATCTCAGTACTTGCGGACGATCGGGGCCGGGATGGCCTTGGCCGGATTGTCCCAGCGGTACTTGACCGATGCGGAGATGATGTCGACGCTCGCGTCCACATCGGCCGCGAACACGGCGCCGCGGAAGCTCGGGTGGCCGGGGCGGATGTCGATGTCGGTGTTGCCCACCGTGAACAGGTGGCTGTAGGCCACGTCGAACGAGAGCTGCTCGCTCCAGTTATAGGTAGCGCCGAGCGAGAGCCACACGCGGTCGGAATCGGGCAGGCGCGGGCTGCGGTTCTCGACGTCGATCGGCGAGATTTCGTAGCCGACGCCGGCGCGCACGGTCCAGGCCGGGTTGAAGCGGTACTCGCCGCCCACGGAGAAGAACCAGCCGTCATCGTATTCGAGCGGCAGCGTCGGCGAAGCCGCCAGCAGCGTGCCGGTGAGGCCGTTATAGACGCGCGGCGAGCCGAGACGGCTCCAGTTCGTCCACTCGACCGTGCCGTGCACGGAGAACGCATCGGTAACCTGCTGGCTGATGCCGACTGAGACGGACTCAGGCAGAACCACGCGCGACTTGATCGGAACGCCTGCGTACTGGAACTCGCCTTCCAGATCCTGCTGGACGGCGGAGCGGAAGCCGATACCGATGGAGGTGCCCACAGCCGGCGTCAGGGTCGCGCCGAGCGAGTAGCCGATGCCCCAGCTGTCGCCCTCGAGGCCTGCGCTCGGAGCAAACGGCGACGGGAAGAGCGGCGACGGGCCGATGGCCGAGAAGTAACGGACTTTGAGGTACTGGGCGCGCACGCCGGCACCGACGGACAGCCAGTCATTGACCTTGTAGGCGATGGTGGGCTGCGCCTCGAGCGAGAAGACCGAGGTGGTGCGTGCATAAAGCTGGCCGGCCCAGATGTAATCGGGCTTTGTCGCGAGGCCGAAAGGCGCGCCGGTAGCCAGACCGACCCAGAGGCGGTCGTTGATCTGGTAGCTGACGTAGCTGGAGGGCACGACCGCATCAAGACCAAGATCGCCGGAGTCGCCAAGAGTGGAGAGGCCCGCCGGCAGCGTGAAGGTGGGCGAGATCTCGGAGCGTGGAATAACCGCGGCGATGTGCGCCTCGGCCTGGAGGCCGAACTGGAACGTCATCGTCGCCGGATTCCAGTACATGGAGGAAACGTCGCCCGAGCCGGAAGCAGCGCCTGCGAAGGACATGCCCTGCGCCGTCGTGCTCTGCTCGCGAAGGCCGAAAGCGCCAGCTTGGGCACCGCCCTGAGCGGCGATGAGAGCTGCGAAGGAAATGGCGGCGAGGGATAAATGGCGGTTGAACCGGCTCATGAAAGCTTCCTACCCTTATTTTAGGTTTTCGCGGGAATCCCGCGTTGGAGAGCACTGTGCCAATGCTTCATTTTCGCGGCAATCATCCTTTGACACCATACATGAGCCTATGCCACCAAGCCGCGAACTTGCATTTGCTCGACAATACTTTCCAGCGGCACTGATATTGTTGCAGTGTTACTAAGAAAAACATTTGGTTCATATGTAAACGAATGTATTGAAGGCGATGGCTGTAGCTTTTGCTTTCCGCCTTCCGCAACGAGGGCATTCAGCCGATTTGTGTGGGTTCGTGGCATAACGGCAACAGATTTGAGCCGGGATGATGCATTGTAGGCGCGGAGCATCGCGCCTAATAGAAACATGCCGTTACGAGAGGAGTCGTCATGAAGCTGGTGAGATTTGGGGAAGCAGGACACGAGAAGCCGGGAGTGGTCGATTCGCAGGGGCAAATCCGAGACCTGTCCGGCATCGTTCCTGATATTGTCGGCGCCAGCCTGTCTCCGGACAGCCTTTCCCGCCTGCGGAGCCTCGACCTCACGACGCTTCCCCTCGCCCCCGCCGGTCAGCGCCTCGGGTCCTGTGTCGGGCGGGTCGGGAATTTCATCGCCATCGGCCTGAACTATGCCGACCACGCGGCCGAGACCGGCGCGCCGATTCCGGCCGAGCCCATCATCTTCAACAAGGCTCCGTCCTGCATCGTCGGCGCGAACGACGACGTGGTCATCCCGCGCGGTTCGCAAAAGACGGATTGGGAAGTGGAGCTTGCCATCGTGATCGGCGAGCGCGCGTCTTATGTGGGCGCGAACGAGGCCATGGATTTCGTGGCGGGCTATTGCGTCTGCAACGACGTGTCCGAGCGCGAATTCCAGACCGAGCGCGGCGGCACCTGGACCAAGGGCAAGGGCTGCCCGACCTTCGGCCCGCTGGGCCCCTGGCTCGTGACCAAGGATGAGATCCCCGATCCGCAGAACCTGTCCATGTGGCTCGACGTGAACGGCGAGCGCATGCAGACCGGCTCCACCAAGACGATGATCTTCAACGTGGCGCAGATCGTTTCCTACGTCTCACACTTCATGATCCTGGAGCCCGGCGACGTGATCACCACGGGCACCCCGCCCGGCGTCGGCATGGGCATGAAGCCCCAGCGCTTCCTGCGCGCCGGCGACGTGATGACGCTCGGCATCGAAGGTCTCGGCGAGCAACGCCAGCGCCTCGTGGCATTCGAGGAGAACCCACCGAAAACGAGCCATGGGTGGAAGGGGCATTAAAGAATAATCTCTGTCGTCATGCCCGCACGTGTTGCGGGCATGACGATGTTATGGCTTACGCATCTAACCCCAGCATGAGCTGGATGTTCTGAACCGCAGCGCCGGATGCTCCCTTGCCGAGATTATCGAGGCGGGCCACCAGCACCGCGTGATTGTAGCTGTCGTGCTGGAACACGAAGAGTTCAAGCCGGTCGGTATCGTTCAGCGCCTCGGGCTCGATGCGCTCGATCTTCTTGCCCTCGGCAATCGTCGGCACGACGCTCACAAGGCCGCCGCTCCGATACCATTCCATCAGCGCCGTCTCGAGATCCTTCGCCTTCGGCTTGCCGGGCAGCAGGTCGAGATGCAGCGGAATGCTCACCAGCATCCCCTGACGGAAATTACCGACGGACGGGATGAAGATCGGACGGCGGGTCAGGCCCGTATATTTCTGCAGCTCGGGCACATGCTTATGCTCGAAGCCGAGCCCGTAGAGTTCGAAGGACGGGGCCGTGCCGGCCTCATAGGCCTCGATCATGGAACGCCCGCCGCCGCTATAGCCGCTGACCGCGTTCACGCTGATCGGGTAATCGGTGGGAATAAGCCCCGCATCCACCAACGGGCGCAGGAGCGCGATGGCGCCGGTAGGATAGCAGCCCGGATTGGCCACCCGCTCCGCCGAGGCCACGGTCTGCTTCTGGGATGCATCCAGCTCCGGGAAACCATAGGCCCAGCCGGGCGCGACGCGATGCGCCGTGCTGGCATCGAGGATCTTGGGCTTCTTGCCGCTCAAGCCCTCGACGAGGCCGACCGTCTGGCGGGCCGCATCGTCGTGAAGGCAGAGCACCACGAGGTCCACATCGGCCAGGATGTCCCGCTTCGCCTCTGGGTCCTTGCGCCGCTCGGGGTCGATGCTGCGTATCGTGATCCCCGCCACATCCTTCAGACGCTCGCGGATGCCGAGGCCCGTGGTGCCGGCCTCGCCGTCGATGAACACCGTCTTGGTCTGCTGGCCGAGAGCCGAGGAGTTCTGGGTCATGGTTGTCATGGTCGATCCGTTCACCTGTGGGCATCGAAAGCATCAAGGCGCATAACGCCAATATAGCTCGCAGAAAACAAAAAAGGGCGGCCCGAGAGCCGCCCTTTTTCGAAACATAATCTGAAAGCGATTAACGCTTCGAGAACTGGAAGCTGCGGCGAGCTTTTTTCTTGCCGTACTTCTTGCGCTCGACGACGCGTGCGTCGCGGGTCAGGAAGCCTTCCTTCTTGAGCGGGCCGCGAAGCTCCGGCTCGTAGTAGGTCAGCGCCTTGGCGAGACCGTGACGGACCGCGCCGGCCTGGCCRGAGAGGCCGCCGCCGTTGACGTTCACGACGATGTCGTACTGGCCATCGCGCTGGGCGACCTGCAGCGGCTGCGACAGGATCAGGCGCAGCACGGGGCGGGCGAAGTACACCTCGACCGAACGGTCGTTGATGAGGATCTTACCGGAGCCGGGCTTGATCCACACGCGGGCGACAGCGTCCTTACGCTTACCGGTGGCGTAAGCGCGACCCAGGGAGTCGAGCTTCTGGACATGCTTCGGAGCTTCCGGAGCGGCGGTCTGGGCGTTCGTGCCGAGATCGGCGAGAGACTGGAGAGTCGCCATGGATTAGGCCCTCACGTTCTTGGCATTGAGGGCACCGACGTCCAGCGCTTCCGGCTGCTGAGCGGTATGCGGATGCTCAGCGCCGCCGTAGACGCGCAGGTTGCCCAGGATCTGGCGGAAAAGCGGGCCGCGGGGGAGCATGCGCTCCACAGCCTTCTCGACCACGCGCTCAGGAAAGCGGCCGTCCAAGATGAACTTGGCAGTGCGCTCCTTGATGCCGCCCGGATAACCGGTGTGATGGTAGTACACCTTCTGCTCGCGCTTGCGGCCGGTGAACACCACCTTGTCGGCGTTGATGACGATAACATTGTCGCCGCAGTCGACGTGGGGCGTATAGCTGGGCTTATGCTTGCCGCGCAGGCGCATAGCCACGATCGTCGCGAGACGGCCCACAACGAGGCCCTTCGCGTCGATCACAACCCACTTCTTCTCGACATCGGCGGGCTTCAGCGAAGTCGTAGTCTTCATTGCGCTGGTTCCCGTTGAGAGCCCATAGGGCTCAGGTTCTGAAAAACGACAAACCGCCGCGAGATGCGGCGGCGAGTGAGACGGTGTGTATTGCGTTCGTGTATGTTAGTCAACACTATTCAGCCGACAACAGCATACAGAAAATACCCATAAATGCAGACACTTAATACCATAAGGTATCTAAATACCGCTTATGTGGTATTATAAAACCACATTAGTTTGCCGAACTTTCCGGCCAAGTCTATCGTAGCCTATTCTCACCCTGCTCTCCCATGAGGATCACCGATGGCCGACGATCTCATCTTCTATACCAATCCCATGTCTCGCGGACGGATCGTCCGTTGGATGCTCGAAGAGGTTGGCCAGCCTTACAAAACCGAGATCCTGGAGTTCGGCACGTCTATGAAAAGCCCGGACTTCAGGGCCTTCAACCCCATGGGAAAGGTGCCGACGATCATCCATAAGGGCACGGTCGTCACGGAAGCCGCCGCGATCTGCGCCTATCTGGCCGATGCCTTTCCCGAAGCGCGCCTCGCCCCGCCGCCTGGCGATCTCCACCGCGGCCCCTATTACCGCTGGATGTTCTTTGCAGCCGGCCCCGTAGAGGCCGCGCTCAGCAATGTCTCTCTGGGCTTCACCGTGCCCGAGGAGCGCCGCCGCATGGTCGGCTACGGCAGCACCGAGGATGTGGTGAACGCGCTGGAATATGCCGTCACGCAATCCGAATACATTGCCGGAGACCGCTTCAGCGCGGCCGATGTCTATGTCGGTTCGCAGATCGGCTGGGGCATGATGTTCGGCACTCTCGAAAAGCGCCCGGCCTTCCAGGCCTATTGGCAACGGATCAACTCGCGTCCAGCGGCTATCCGCGCGCGGGAGATCGACGACGGGCTGGCGGCGACTCAGCAGAAGTAGACGCTCCTTGATTGTCCTTATCGGCGATCCGGGACCGAATAGGTCCCGGTCGCATGGCAGACCACATCGGCGCTGCCTTCGGAGAAGATCGAGACCTCGCCCACGGCGAGGCGCTTGCCCAGCTTCAGAAGGCGGCAATCGGCGATCAACCCTCGCGGCTCGGGCTTTCTCAGAAAGTTGAAGTTGAGGCTCGTGGTGACGGCCAGCGCCACCGGGCCGATATGGGCGAGGATCGCGGCATAGAGGGCGAGATCAGCCAGCGCCATCATGGAGGGGCCGGAGAGCGTTCCGCCCGGCCTGAGATGGCGCTCGTGATAATCCATGCGCATGCGCGCCGAGAGCGGGCCGACTTCTTCCACATGGTAGGTTCGCCCGCCCGCATGCATCTGGGGGAACTCCTGGTCGAGGAAGGCCGTGAGATCGTCCTTCGTCATGATCGGATGGTCGAATGCCATGGATTCACAAAGCTCATTGAACTGCCCTGCCCTATCCCATACGTTCCCCCCATGGATCACGACAATTACCCGAACGAATACATCCGCGGCATCCTCAACAGCGTAAAGACCATCGCGCTGGTCGGCGCCTCCGCGAATCCCGCGCGCCCGAGCTGGATCGTCATCAAGTACCTGCTGGAGCGCGGCTACGACATCATACCCGTCAATCCGGGACTGGCGGGCGGCGAGCTTCTCGGCAAGAAGGTTTATGCGTCCCTCGCGGAAATTCCGGGCCCTATCGACATGGTCGAAATCTTCCGCAATTCGGAAGCGGCTGGCCCGATCACCGACGAGGCGCTCGCCCTCGATCCACTGCCGAAGGTTCTCTGGATGCAGCTTTCCGTGCGCAACGACGAGGCGGCGGCCAAGGCCGAGGCCATGGGCCTCCAGGTCGTCATGAACCGCTGCCCGAAGATCGAGTTCGGCCGCCTCTCCGGCGAAATCTCCTGGCAGGGCGTGAATTCGCGGATGCTGAGCGCGAAGAAGCCGGTTCTGTCCGGCAAGGGCTTTCAGAAGCTCGGGCTCAACCGGTCGTAACATCCTCCACCTCATGGCCGGGCCTATCCCGGCCATCTCGATTGGAGAATGGCCGCGCCTCAATGCATCGGAATCACTGTCACAAGGCCAGTGTCGATGTGGGGCCAAACAGACCCCCAGCAAACCCAAGTCTTTCTTGACCGGACGAACGTTTCGTTCTTTATAGAGAACAATCCGACAGCCCTAGAGGAAAGCCCCGAAATGACCGACCGTTTGCCTGGTTTCAATACTCTTGCCATTCATGCGGGCGCTGCCCCCGACGCCGCAACCGGCGCTCGCGCGACCCCGATTTATCAGACGACATCCTTTGTCTTCGATGACGTGGACCACGCGGCTTCTCTTTTCGGCCTGCAGGCTTTCGGCAACATCTATTCGCGCATCGGCAACCCGACCAACGCCGTTTTGGAAGAGCGCGTGGCAGCCCTTGAGGGCGGCACGGCGGGTCTTGCAGTGGCTTCAGGCCATGCGGCGGAATTCCTAGTCTTCCACACGCTGCTCCAGCCAGGCGACGAGTTCGTTGCCGCCAACAAGCTTTATGGCGGTTCGATCAACCAGTTCAACCACGCCTACAAGAACTTCGGCTGGAACGTAGTCTGGGCCGACGCGGACGATCCGTCCTCCTTTGAAGCGGCCATCACGTCGAAAACCAAGGCGATCTTCGTCGAATCCATCGCCAATCCAGGCGGCGTCATTGTCGATCTCCAGGCCATCGCGGCCATCGCCAAGAAGCATCGCATCCCGTTCATCGTCGACAACACGATGGCCTCTCCCTACCTGATCCGTCCCTTCGAGCATGGCGCGGACATCATCGTCCATTCGGCCACGAAATTCCTCGGCGGCCATGGCAATTCGGTCGGCGGGGTGATCGTCGATGGCGGTTCGTTCAACTTTGCGGGCGACGACCGTTACCCCATGCTCTCCAAGCCCCGTCCGGAATATGGCGGTATGGTCCTGGGCGAGACATTCGGTAATTTCGGCTTCGCTATTGCCTGCCGCGTGCTCGGCCTGCGCGATCTCGGACCCGCGCTCTCGCCCTTCAACGCCTTCCTGCTCCTCAACGGCATCGAGACCCTGCCGCTGCGCATGCAGCGTCACTCGGACAACGCCCTGGCCGTCGCCGAGCATCTGGCGGGCCACAACAAAGTGTCCTGGGTCAGCTATCCGGGCCTGCGCTCCGACCGCTATCACAACCTCGCCAAGCAGTACTGCCCCAAGGGCGCCGGCGCGGTATTCACCTTCGGCCTGAAGGATGGCTATGAGGCGGGCGTGAAGCTGGTATCGAACCTGAAGCTGTTCTCGCACCTCGCCAATATCGGCGACACGCGCTCTCTGATCATCCACCCGGCTTCCACCACCCACCGCCAGCTCACGGACGCACAGAAGACGCAGGCTGGCGCGGGCCCGGAGGTCGTGCGTTTGTCGATTGGTCTCGAGGATACGGCGGACCTGATCGACGATCTCAATCAGGCGCTGGATGCAGCTTAATTCGCATCACAACTTTTGCTGAGACATGCCCGGCCTCGTGCCGGGCATTTTCATTTCCAACACACGACAACCTCATCCTGAGGAGCGAGCGTGCTCGCATCTCGAAGGAGGTTCCAGAGAGCACTGGATGCTCATTCGAGACGGTCTGCGTGACCTCCTCAGGATGAGGTCTGAGAGGTGGAAAGTGCGCAAGACGTGGATCGCCAGGACAAGCCCGGCCATGACGTGAAGGGTGTCATCCTGAAAAACAAAAGGGCGGCTCAAAGCCGCCCTTTCTCATGAACTGATGCAGGCTTCGATCACGCAGCGCGCGTGCCGGCCTTCTTGTAGGTGTTGTGGATGGCGTTGAGCGAGCGCTCGAGAGCCGTCCAGAGACGTCCGATTTCTTCGGCACCCTGCGAATGCGGCTTGTACTCCATCGCGCCTTCTCCGGTGGCGAGAGCCAGCGTCAACTCGGGGCGATGGGTGATCTGTCCGGCCCAGACCGGCACCTGCAGCGCATTCAGCGCGCCACGGGCATCGGACACGACCGGATCTTCCTTGTCGCCGTGCTTGATCGGAGCGGCGTTGATCACGGCTGCATAGGGCTTGCGCATTTCGCGGGCGAACTGAACCGTGTCCTGAAGCGCCGCGATATCGAAGAGGCTCGCGCGGGTCGGGATGATGACGAGCGTGGCGTGCTTGATCGCATCGGCCACGATGGGCGACTTGTTCGGCGGCGTATCGACGAGAATCCACTCGTAGCCGTCACGCTTCGCTTGCTTGATCGTTTCTCCGATGTCGCGCACGTTGTGCCTGATCCCGAGATGATCCTGACCGCGAATCTTGTGCCACAGCGTCAGCGAGCCCTGCGGATCGTTGTCGATCAGCAATGTCCGGCGAGTCGGGTTGGCGATATAGCTCGCAAGATGAGCGGCGAGCGTGCTCTTACCCGAGCCACCCTTCCGCGAAGCAAAGACCAGCACATTCATGCCTAACTCCTCATAAGCCTATTTGCGACAGCCCGCCGCGCTTCAGTTAACGCGAGCTTAATATTGTTCATCTCTAGCAGAACAAGACCTGATTTCCTAATCCCCCGATCGCATCACTCTGTGCATATCCCCAAGCTCTACGCGGGAAATCTGCATTTGGAGGCCTGCGGATTACCCCCGGAAAGGGCCTTGTATCAAAGCTGAACAACGCTCACGTAGCCAGGCAAATATTCTTGAAAACCCTTGATTTGCAACCTTCTATCATTATCGGAACCACACAGGAAGCTGGCCGTTAAGCTCCCGAACTTCACAGTTTTAGGAGCTGACACATGACTAAGAAAATTCTCATCGCGGGCGCTGTTCTCGCTACCCTGGTCCCGGCTGCCGCATTCGCTCAGAGCAGTGGCGGCGCGGCCGCCGGTGCGGCAACCGGCGCCGTGGGCGGCGCCATTGTCGGCGGCCCGATCGGCGCTGCTGTCGGTGGCGTGACCGGCGCCATCGTTGGCGGCCTGGCCGGCGACGCGCAGCCCCGCTTCCAGCAGTACGTCGTCACCCAGAACGTTCCCTCCTACCGCTATCAGGAAGAGGTTCGCGTGGGCGCGGTGCTCCCCTCCTCCGGCGTGCAGTATTATGAGGTTCCGGCCGAGTACGGCGTGACCCAGTACCGCTATACGGTGGTCAACGACACCCCGGTTCTGGTTGATCCCGGCACCCGCCGCATCGTCCAGGTCGTCCGCTAAACAAGCGGCATGACTTCAAAAGATCGGGCGGCCTTCGTGGCCGCCCTTTCTTTTTGTCAGGCACGGCTCACGCGGGCATGGGCAACGCTCATGGCAAGCACGGCCATGGCGAAGATCTGGTGAGCAAGGCCGGCCCAGAGCGGCACGGCGAGCAGAAGCGTCACGATTCCAAGGACCATCTGCGCGAGCGTCAGGCCGGCCATCGCAGTTGCGCGGCGAGCGGCGCCGGAGGCCGGCGCTTTACGGCGCATGGACCATGCATGCCACAGGGCAAAGGCCACAAGCGCATAAGCCAGCATGCGGTGGTTGAACTGAACTAGTACGACATTATCGACAAAGTTCTCGATCCAGGGCCTTACGATGAATAGAGCCGAGGTCGAGGGCACGAACTGCCCGTCCATCAACGGCCATGTGTTGTAGGTCAAACCGGCCTTCGAACCTGCCACGAGGCCACCAAGCGCAATCTGCGCCAGGATGAGGCCGAGGAGAATTCGGGGAGCGTACCCCGCCCCTGCTTCCTGCGCGGCGGATCGATCCTTCAGGCCCGATGCGACCCAAACGAGGCAGGCCAGAATCACACTCGCCACAGTCAGATGCAGGGTCAGCTTGATGGGAGCGACCGCCGTCATGCCGGGCTCGAGCCCCGAGGCCACCATTATCCAGCCGATAGCGCCCTGAAGGCCGCCGAGCGCACCGATGCCTATAAGCGTCAGCGCAAGGCGGCCGTTGATTCTGCCGCGAAGCCAGAACCAGACGAGCGGCAGGAAGAAGACGAGTCCGATAAGGCGCCCGAGCTGCCGGTGGCCCCATTCCCAGGCATAGATGAACTTGAAGTCGGACAGGCTCATGCCCTTGTTCACGAGTTCATATTGCGAAATCTGCCGATATTTCTCGAACTCGGCCATCCAGGCCTGTTCGGTGAGCGGAGGAATTGCGCCGGTGACCGGCTTCCACTCCGTGATCGAGAGGCCCGAGCCGGTCAGCCGCGTCGCGCCGCCGACCGCGACCATGAGCACAACCAGGACCGCGAGCGTATAGATCCAGGTGCAGACAAGGGTATGGGTCCGGACTTGGGGCAGCCGCTCCAGCGGCATGCCCTGGGTGGAGGCTGCGACAGCCATGCTCGTCCTCATCATCGATTTGGGCTTGAACCCGGGATATGGCCTGTCACATAGAGGCTATGCCGGATCGAGGCAATCAATGCAGTGACGCACCAGGACGAGGCGTATTAGGAGAATCATAAAATGGGCATGCGTTTTCGCAAGCTGATCGGCACGGTGGTGATGCTGGTCTTCATCTTCAGCTATGCCCTGTTCGCCATGGCTGTCGCCGAAGGCCGCATCACACAGGCGCCCAAGCTCGTCCAGACCCTGGCCTATGTCGTGCTCGGCCTGATCTGGGTCGTGCCGCTGATGCCATTGGTTCGCTGGATGGCGAAGCCCGACAAGAATTAAGCGCCGCCGATTCCCTCGACGATCTTTCCCGTACCGCCGCAATTCGGGCAGGACGCCATGCCGATGCGGCCGGCGCCTTTGCATTCAGGGCAGATGTTCTCGCCCGTGCCCGGCGTTCCAGGCTTGGCCTGATCGCCAGGATTCGGCGTATCGGAAGCGGCGGAATCTCGCGGTATGTTGATCATGGCTGGTCTCGCATTGAGAGGTACCAGCGTTCAACGCGGCAGCGGAATCGAGGTTTCTGCGCGCCCTAAAAAGAAAGGCCCGCCCAAAAGAAAAGGCCCGTCTGAGGCGGGCCTTTCCATCGAAACCTTAACGGCAGACTTGGCGGTCGCGATATTCCCAGCCCCAGCCGGGAACCCACTCGCGGTAGCGTTCCGTCGAGCAGCGCTCTACGTAGACGCGACGAGCCGGGCGTTCGTAAACGACGGGCTCCTCTTCCACATAGACGCGGCGTGCCGGCGGAGGCGGCGGCGGGGGAGCCACATAAACAGGGGCTGGAGCAGCGTAGGCAGGCTGCTGGGCAACCGTCGCACCCACGATGGTGCCGACCGCGAGGCCTCCCAACGCACCGACGGCAGCAGCGGCTCCAGGAGACATGCCCCTATCGCGAGCGGCAGCCGGCTGTGCGGCGGCCAGACCGGATACCAGCGTCAGTACGGCAGCAGCCCCGGACAAGAATTTGATGGCCTTCATGGATCGTCACCTATGACAGGAGGGAGATTTCCATTCTCCCTTTCTTGTCGGCGACCATAGCCAATCAAACCTGTCTGGAAGTTAAACAGATTGTGGCAACGCTTGGGCCGAACCTTGTTTCGCTCGCGATGGTGAACAAACCCTTAACGCCGGTTGCGCGGCGTCAAGGGCTCAATCGCTAGTCGTTCTCAGCGGCACCGACAGCAGCACGCGCACCAGATCGGCCTGACGATTCGTCTCCGTCTTCCGGAAGAGGTTCTTCAGATGGAAGACCACGGTCGTCTGCGCCACCTCCAGCTCCTCGGCGATCTGGTCGAGGCGCTTGCCGTCGATCAGCATGAGGGCCACGCGCGTTTCGGACGGCGTGAGGTTGTAGAGCCGCACGAGCGTATCGCCCGAGACCTTGGTGCGTTGCTCCGTGTCGATGACGAGAAGCACCACGGCATCGGGCCGCTCATCGGCGGAAAAGCGCTGGCCGGGGACAAGAACCAGATAAGGCCGCCCGCCGGAATTGCGGGGGAAAGAAACGATCTCGTCGAGTTCCTCTTCCTCGAAAGCCTTCTCGATGGCCTGATTGAGCTTCGTCGCCTGCTTGGCGACCGAGCCCTTCAGAATCCCTTGCGAGACGCTGAGGCCGTCGTTCTCGCCGACGATGCGCTCGGCCTCCTTGTTCATGAGCCGCACGGAGCCCTTCTCATCGACGATGACGACGCCGACGAGGAAGCGGTCGAACGCGAAGGTGGCCTTGTAGAGCGCCTCTACGGTGCGGCCGCGGGAGGATTTCAGGATCTCCTGCCATGCCTCTTCGGCACGGCTGACGGCGCTCGTCTGCACGCGGGCGACCTGTTTCAGGCGCGCGGCGATGGTGGCGAGCAGAATCTCGTAATCGATCGGCTTGACGAGATAATCGTCCGCGCCGGCCTGCTTGCCCACGAGCACGTCGTTCCGCTCAGCCAGGGCCGTCAGAAAGATGAAGGGAACGTCGGCCATGTCGCCCTGCTCGCGCAGCGCTTTCAGCACGTCGTAGCCGCCGAGGCCTGGCATGGTGATGTCGCAAAGGACGAGGTCCGGACGCTCGTTCTCAAGCAAAGTAAGGGCTTCGGAGCCGTTCGCGGCTTGAAGGACACGGTAATCCGCCGCCTCGAGTTCCTCGGCGATGTCGATCCTCAAGTCGTCTTCGTCTTCGACGCACAAAATTGTTATCTGAGCACTCATATGTTTTCAGCCACTCATGCAGCCTGCTGCGCTTGGTCGACATTGGATAAGGGCAAGTCGAACGTAAACAAAGACCCACCGGCCTCGAAACTCTCAACCTGAATATCGCCGCCGTGTAAATGCATAATTCTCTGAGCGAAGTTCAGGCCGATGCCCGTACCGGCGATTCCAGATGCCGTGCGGGCGCGGTAGAAGCGGTCGAAGATCTTCGGCAGCTCATCTGCGGGAATACCGATTCCCCAGTCTCGCACGGAGCAGAATGCACGGGCGCCTTCCATCCAGACCTTGATCTCCACAACGGGTGTCTCGCCCGAATATTTGATGGCGTTGGATAGAAGATTGATGACAACCTGCTCGATCAGCATGCTGTCGCAATAAACATGCACCGGCGTGTCCGGCACCTGGAAGCGAATGTCCGCATGGGAATTCAGCTCGCTCTGGCGCTCGCTGATATCCATGACGAGGTTGACCAGATCGCAATTTTCCGGGTTCAGTTCGATCCTGCCGGCATCGAGTTTGGCGGCGTTGAGCACGCTTTCTACAAGGCGCGTCAGGCGGCTTCCGGCATTCCGGATTTTCTGGACACGGGAGGAAAGCTCATCCTGGGTGAGATTCGGCCCGCGCCTCAGAATGCGTTGGGCACTGGAATCCAGAATGGCTAGAGGCGTCCGGAACTGGTGGGACACCATGGAGACGAAGTTGCGGTAGGCATTCGTGGTCTCGCGCTCGCGGTCGAGGGCGGATTGCAGGGCATTCGCGACCTGCTTGTAGCCCGTGATGTCAGTGAGGCGCACGAAGATCGTCGCGCCATCGGCCTTCGTGACTGACAACCTTGCCCATGAATCCTTCTTGATCAGAAGGTCGACCTCGATCTCCTCGAAAGGCGGCTGGGCGGCCAGGAGCCGGGTATCGGCGCCCTCGCACATGGCGAAGCATTGCAGGAAGACCGGCAGACTCATTTCCTCCCAGCACCACAGGGCAACCGGAGCGGCAGCCCAGATCTGCTCGTTCGCGAAGAGAAGCTTGCCGGTCCAGTCGAACGCGGCGAAGCCCTCGGAGGCGGATTCGATGGCGGCGATCAGGCGACGCTCGGCCTGGCGCAAGGCCGCCGTGCGCTGAAGGATCTTGATCTCTAGATCGAAGTTCTGGCGCTCGGCCTGCTTGCGAGCAAGCCAATGCTCCGTCACGTCGCGCACGAACGCGATGCCGAGTTTTCGCTGTGCCATGGAAACCGGGAAGCAGTTGATTTCGAGGCAGCGCTCCTGCCCGCCGGCCGGGAACGTCTCATCCTCGAAGATCGAGCTTGTGCCTTCGATGGCCTGATTGAGCGAATGGACCACATCGGACTTCATGAAAAGCGGATCGAGATCCTGAAGGCTACGCCCGATAGCCTGATCGGCCTTGACCGTCAGCATTCCCTCCATGCCGGGGTTCCACAACAGGCAGCGCAGGGACTCGTCGAACATGACGATGCCCTGGTTGCTGATATTGTTGATGACCAGATCCGACAGTTCCTGCTCCTGGCGCAGCAGTTGCCTCGCCTGGCTGGTTTCCTGAATGCCCTTGAACAGGCGCAGGATCAGGAACGCTGCGCTTAAGACGATGCCGAGAATGAAGGCGAAACTCTCGAACACGATGCCGAGATACATGGTGCGCTTCGCGGCGCCCTCCTCCCGGTTCAACACCATGACCTTGTTGGCCATGTCCCGTAGGAGATAGGAGATATCCCTCACCTGCACGCGCAGCCGGGAGGCCTCCTGCGGATCGACGGGACCCTGCAGGAGCGGTTCGAACAGAATGACCTGCAGATAGGCCTGCTTGAGGTCCCCCATGGACCCGATGCGGTTGATCACCCTCGCCTGATCCCCTTCGAGCAGTACCGACAAGCGGCTGATGAGGATCGTGAGACGAAAGGCGGGCGCCTGCTCCTCGTCGGCAAAGGTCTCGCTTGCGGCTGCGCGGGCGAGGCTTTCGGCTAGAAGCACCGCCTCGAATTGGGTCTGGGAAATTTGCCAAAGATTGGTATGCGTATCCTCGCTGCGCAGATCCCGCTCCACGTCGAACAGACGCGAGACGGCAAAGGCCAGGCAGCCGGCGAGGATCACCATCGCCAGCAGCGTTAGGATCCCACCCTTTTGGCTCTGCAGATTAAGCTTCATGGTTATTCGACATGGAGCTTGCTGAGCTGCCAGGCCCACCGGGAATCGTAAACCTCGCGCCTCAGCACAGAATGCTCATCCCGTGGA
Source organism: Microvirga sp. P5_D2 (assembly GCF_054049475.1). Classification (NCBI taxonomy): domain Bacteria; kingdom Pseudomonadati; phylum Pseudomonadota; class Alphaproteobacteria; order Hyphomicrobiales; family Methylobacteriaceae; genus Microvirga; species Microvirga sp. P5_D2. The sequence continues at coordinate 24,647 of NZ_JBFUMH010000031.1, forward strand.
TAGATAATCCATAACGGTCCCTTGTCGCGAGCCGTGAGGAGAGTTCCGTTGGACCGCATGGCCAGGATCATATCGAATTTCAGATCCTCCCACGGGATCACGATCTCGTAGCTGTCGAGCGAGGTCGCCTTGATGGACTGCCCCTTCGCACCGATGCGCTGGAGCACGGCCCGTATGGGCACTCCCTCGAAACGGGAGGTTCCATCGGTGAAGGCCGTTCCGGTCTCGATGACCTTCTGGCCGAGGCTTTCCAGCATCTCCCTGTCGAACCGAGCCTGCCCTGGTGCATTGGTCTGCTCAATATTGCCGCTCACGATTAGCAAAACCGGCCCTTTGGGCACAGGCAGAGGCTCGGCTGCGTGAGAATGCCTCGCAAAGCCGAGCGTCATAGCCAGAATTCCAAGCAGCATGACGCAGCGCATATGTGCCCTCGGAGAGAGAGATTATAATAGAACAGCTTACTTTTGAATGATCTCGTACCAGAAATCCAGTGCTTCCCTACGGAAGTTGTAGGGCTGAAGAAAACCCTATGTGCAAGCTTGGCCGCCGACGCTATAGTGCGCCCCTTTAAACCCTAGGCTAGGTATTTGCATAACCGCAACTCAGGAGCTTCATATGCGCAAACTTGTCGCTGGCTTGATTGCTGCCGCCACCCTGGCAATGGCAGTGCCTGCCCAAGCCGAACAGTTGCCGAGCCGTCCGCTGCCGTCTGTGGAGCGGGCTTATCCCAATGAGTCCTATGCTCAGTACTATTATCGCCGTGGCTACGGCCCGCGTCCTTATTACGGCCGCCGCTACTATTACCATGACAACGGCGGCGCGGCTGTGGCGGCCGGCGTTGCCGGCCTTGCCGCCGGAGCCCTGATCGCAGGCGCCATCGCGAACCAAGCCCAGCCGGCCGCTGCCCCGCCACCTCCGGGAACGGTCAGCCCCGAAGTCGCGGCCTATTGCGCCCGCAAGTACCGTTCCTACGATCCGGGAACTGGCACGTTCCTGGCCCGGAACGGCATGCGCTACGTCTGCACTTATCCGTAAAGGTTCAGGTCTTACAGCCAACCAGCCCCGCCGCGCACGGCGGGGTTTGTTTTTCTTACCGATCCCGAAGCCCTCCTTTACCTCCGGCTGGAGCGCCATAAAACTTCGGAAAGTGAGTTCATCCCTCGGACATCGCGTCGGACGGCATCGACCCGCCATCGCCTTTGTCCCAACTGAATTGAGAGCAGCCCTATGGCCCTTCCTCCGGACAACACTGGCACCTTCATTCCGCCGAACGAAGCGGCCATCGTGACGGCGAGCAACATGACCGAGCTCGAACTCGTCATGCCGGACATGGGCGACGACGATCTGCCCGAGATCGCGATCTTCCTCGTCGCCTGCGCCATGCGCTTCCACAGCGACCCCGGCTTCGTGCAGGAGCAGCTGGAATGGCTCGTGAAGATGCACGACACGGAAGTCGACGAGGGCTTGAAACCCGACGAGCTGAACTCCGCGAATGATGGCTGAGTCGGCTATTCCAGGAACTCGACCGGCGTTCCCTTCTTGACCATTTTCGCGAGCGCCTCGACATCCCAGTTCGTCAGGCGCACGCAACCATTGGAATAAGCCTTACCGACTTTCTCCGGCTCCGGCGTGCCATGGATGCCAAAGGTCTCCACAGACAGATCGATCCAGGTCGAGCCGACGGGATTGTTCGGCCCCGGCTTGATCACGAACTTCTCCTTCGCCTTTACACCCTTGAAGGCATAGTCCGGATTGTAGGTGTAGGTCGGGTTCGGCGCGACGGCGCGCACTTCGTGCGAACCCGTGGGCGCCGGTTTCTCCTCGCTGCCTATGGAAGCGGGATAAACAGCGATTATCTTGCCGTCCTTAGCGAGCGCCCGCAGCACCTTCTCGCTTTTCACCACTTCGATCTTCGCTAGGTCCTTCTTCGCCTGCTCATCGTTCTTCGGATCGTGCATGACATTGGCGACGACGATGGATGTGCCGGCAGCATCGAAGCGCTTGCCGGGATTCAACTCCTTAAGCAGATCCACATCCATATGGAATTTCTCGGCGAGCAACTCCTCCGCGCTGGTATAGGACAGGCGTTCAAGTTTCGCCTGGTCTTCCATCTTGTCGGGAATGGAGGCGAAGGGTCCCTTCACGTCATCTTCTGAAATCGCATACTCGACCAAGGCAGGATCGGATGCGCCTTCATTCAGCTGTGTCCAGAATTCATCGTCGAGTTTGCCATCGACTTTCAGGCCCTTTACCTTCTCGAAAGCCTTGATCGCATTCTGCAGGTTCTCGCCGTTTCGGCCATCGATCACACCGGGTGAAAACCGTGCGCGGTCGAGTAGAACCTGCGCCTTGATCAGAACCGGACTAGTGCCCTTCTCGAGCTTTTCCGATAGACCGGCGGAATTCACGGCATCGAGCGTCAATGTCTCGGAAGCAACCGCGATGCTCGTCAGCCCCACCGCACTCAAAACAACATAACCGAACAGCTTCATCAAATACTCCAGCACTCTCGTCCCGCATGCGGGATGCATGACAAAGTGCGAGCGGCCTTCCTGTTCCCTATGATCATTGGCAAATGCGATAGCCGGCCTTGCGCCCTCTCATGTCGAGGTGGAGATGGTCGCTGTGGTCGGCATCCGCGCCAGGCCCGAGAACGGTCGTGAAGATGGGGCAGGCTTCCTTCCGGATCGCGGACTGGAACGCCGCTTCCGGTGCGCCTTCGTCATGAGCTTTGATCGTCACCGGCGCACGCTTGTCGAACTCGATCCCCATGACATCCAGCGCGTTGCCGAAGGCGTGTTCGCTCGGCTTGGTACCTGAGCGCTGGTCGCGGCATTGATATGATGTACCGATCAAAATCTTCTTCGGCTGTGCCTGAAGATGTTCTTTCGCTTTTGGCAGCAGCACATCATTCGACCATCGCACCAATTCCTCCGCGAGCGAGCATTCCATCAGCGAGCCGGTCGACAGTTGGACGTCGTTGGACAGCCCGGAGACAAGCACGGGATTATCGACCTTGCATGCGTTGTCGAGCACAGGCGGGCGCTTCTCGAAACGAAGGCCGAGTGCTGTGAGTCGCTCGATGCAGGCCGCCGCTTCCGCATCGGCCTGTACATCCTTCTGCTCGGGTTTGGCCTCGACCGGTTTGTCCGATGGCGTTTCAACCGGCACCGGCCTGTCAGGACGCGGCGGTGGCAAGGGTGGCGATGCGGGCTGCGCGAAAGCCGATTGGGCACAGGCGAGCATGATGACGAGCGTTATCGCCTCTATCCACTCCACCACACGAACGCACCTGTGCATGCAACCTCCGATGACTGCACTCAAGCTTTTCTTCGTGCAGACAACCGAAGCGTGCGATCCCGCGTTCCATTTCTCCTTCAGGGTATCTTGTTGAACTCTCGTCGGTGCTCCACGTTCTTCGAATGCCTGCCCGTTCCCGCGGCTTGAACCCATTGGCAGGGCACGGGCGAAAGGATTCTGGATGAGCGCGATTCCGCTTTCGATGATCGGACTGAGCGAAGCGTCGACGATTGCTCCGAAGTTGCACGAGCCAACAGGCCATTATTGCAGCAAGCGGGTCGAGGAGCTGAAAGCCCGGATTGAGGTCCTGCGCGCTCAGTTGAAGGAAGCGGAAGATGAACTTGAGCGCGAGGGAAATCGCGTTCCTGACATCGGCGATTTCGTGCGCTGTCCCCTTACCGGCTTTTTCGGCCAAGTGACGAAGGTCACTCCGCGCCCGCACGGCCGTCCGTGGGTGGAAATTCTTCTCTATCTTGGGGAAGATCTTCCGGGCCATGCCCAGATCGACCTGTTCGGCAACTGGGAAGTGATCGACCGCCCGGGACAGGCCGCGCTCTGACCGCACTACAAATGAGAAGGGCCGCGCCGGACTTTTTCGTCTCGGTCGCAGCCCTTGGCCCGTATTGCCCCTACGGACACTCGTTGACCCCTCAGGGCCTAATTTCGTAAGCTCTCCAACATAACTCTAAATGAGTACACCTTTAGAGTTGGTGTTAACGACTCGGAAAGCAAGAGAGAAGCCCCTAATGTTGAAGCTCGGCCGTTTATTTTTGCCCCTATGGCCGCACCTCAAAGCGCCTCATCATTGAGGCGCTTTTTTCTTTCGAATCGGGTTACCTCGTAGGAAGTAAGCTAAGCAAAAAAACGGCGCCGTCTATTAGGCTGGACGGCCTAGAACGCTGAAAAACACTTATTTCCGGCCAATTTTTATGGCGTCTCGGCGCTCGGCAGGCTCTGCGTATGGCGAAACCATTCAGAGCAGTAACGCTGTAAGTCCCCGGACAGCGTCAAGGTGGAGGAAGCATCCGCCTTCGCCGTTGGAGAGGCGGAGAGAGACGACGCGAGAAGAGCCGCTCCAACACTCGTCCCTGTCGAGCCCGTCGCCGCGATGACCGGTCGCCCGGTTGCTCGATCAAGCGCCTCGATATAAAGCGCATTCCGCGTAAACGGCCCCTCGACGACGATGGGGCCTGAAGCGCCCGTGAGATCGAGGCATGTCTTCGTCATCAAGGCGCAATAGAGAGAAGCGGCCACGTAGGTCTCATCCGCATCGAGACCACCCGGAGCATTCACGATGCGATGCTCGGCATTGGGATAAGGCCCGCATCCCGGCATCACGCTCGGCGTGAGACAGATGCCTTCGTCCACGACACGCCTGATGGCTTCAGCCGTCGCCTTCCCCTGCCCTGCTGTCAGCATCTCGAACTCGCGCCCGCCCATGAAGCGGGCCGATGGCACGGCGCGGCCGAGGGCGTCGACATTCGCCAGAGTGTCGCGTGCGGGGTCCAGATGATCGAGATCGCCGCCGACCGCGAAAAGCACGGCCCATGTGCCGGTGGACACAACCGCGAACGGCGCCTCGCGCTGAAGGAGATGCGGCAGGAGGGATGCGTTGGAATCGTGAATGCCGCAATAGACCGGAACTGACGCGGCCAGCCCGATCTTTTCTGCGATCTCACCAATCACATGGCCCAGGAGGTCCGACGGCTTCTTGAYCGGCGCCAGCTTGCCGGCAATGCCGAGACGTTCGACGAGGCTCGAGAACATGCCCACTCGCGGCAGCCACAGATCCGTGTGGCACCCGAGCGAGGTGACCTCGGTCGCGGCAACGCCTGTCAGGCGCCAGCCCCAATATTGCGGATAGGTGACGATGGTCTGCACCTGCCTGAAGGCTTCAGGGAACGTCGTCTTCTGATAATGAAACTGCGCACCGAGATTGAGCCCTCCCGGCAGCCGGGGTGAAAAGGTCTCCTCGAATGGAGGCCTGATCGCGTCGTAGGCTTCATCGATCTCGGTTGGATAGCGGAACTCGTAGTCGATAACAGGCAGGGCAAGATCATTCTCAGAGAGCAGCGCACCGCTCGCGCCATGAGCGGTGATCGAGATCGCCTCGAACCCGAAATCGGCGTGAAGCTCTTTCAGAGATTGGACAAAGAACGCGAAGATGCCGTCCACATCGAAATGCGGATAGGGGCCATCCGTTAGCACCTTGTTCGGCCTGGTGCGCGCAGCAAGCTCTCGGCCCGCCGCTACATCGACGATCACGGCCTTGACGTTGGTCTTGCCGACATCGAGCACTGCGACTTTCATCGGATCACGCCATATGGAAGACGGTGACGAGCGGCTTTTCCACCGGCGAACTATCCGGATTCGTCACCATGATGTCGGCCATATGGCCCCACCAGCGCTTCATCACCGGATGGTTCGGCAGCTCCGCCATGTTGTGCCGAACTGGGCGCCAGAGCACCGCAAAGAGGATATTGGTCTCAGGGTCGAGATGGATCGAATAATCCTCGACACCCGCATCCTTCAACAGCGCCTCCAGTTCCGGCCAGATCTCGTCATGCCGGCGGCGGTATTCCACCTCCATGCCGGGGTTAAGCTGCATCTTGAACGCATACTTTTCTTTCGTGCTCATGCGGCGGCTCTCGAGCGGATGCGGCGGACGAGGATCGGCAGCGCAATCACGAGGATCAGCAGCAGGCCGATGAATATGGACATGACGATGCCGGGCACGTTGAGAAGCCCTAAGCCGAACGTGACGAGGCCCATGACGATGGCGGCCAGCACGACACCCGGAATGGTGCCCGAGCCGCCGAGGATGCTCACGCCGCCCAGCACCGCCATGGTGATGGCTTCAAGCTCCCAGCCTGCGGCGATGGTGTGCCGGGTGGAGCCGAGGCGCGATGTAAGGCACACAGCAGCAAAGCCGCTCATCAGGCCCGTCATGAGAAACAGGGTGAACTTGGTACGCCGGACGGGAATGCCGGAGAACTGCGCGGCGAAGGCATTGTTGCCGATGGCATAGATCCAGCGCCCGAACGTCGTCTTGTGCAGCAGGATGCCGAAGAGGATGGCAAAGACGACGAAAGCCACCATCTCGAAGGTCACGACCTCGAAGCCCGGCAAAGTCGGCCACCAGGAAAAGTCCGACATGTAGCCCTGGCCGAACCAGGCGAAGCTCGCCGGATAGCCGCCATAGGCCCGATCGCCGAGGACGATCTGCGCGATGCCGCGGAACAGGCTCATGGTGCCGATGGTCACCACGATGGACGGCAGGCCGATGCGCGCCACGAGCAACCCGTTGAACGCGCCGCAGAGAACGCCGACGCTGAGCCCGATGCCAACCAGGGCGGGCGTCTGGAAGCCGACCTGCGCGGCCGCGCCCATGGCTGTTGAGGCAAGTGCGATGATGGCCGCCACCGACAGGTCGATTTCCCCTGAGATGATCAGCAGAGTCATCGCGAAGGCGATCATCGCCTTCTCGGTGAAGTTATAGGTAGCGTCCGACAGGTTCCACGGATCGAGGAAGTGCGGGGATGCCAGCGAGTTGGCGATGAAGATCGAGATGGCGACTGCGACCAGCAGCGCCTCCCAGCTTCCCACCAGCCGCCCGATGGGCGTGGAGAGCTTGTCCGGAATGTGCCGCACGGGCTGCTTCTCGGCTGCGAGCGTGGTCATGCGGCTGCTCCTTCGACGGGGGTCTCGACGCGCACGGGGCGAGCCTTCGCGGCATCGCGCAGGATGAGGCGGCCCTTGCGGCGCTCCTGGCGGGCGTTGAAGAGCACGGCGACGATGATCACGAACCCGGAGATCGCCATCTGCCAGAAGGGCGAGATGTCGATAACCGGAAGGGCATTCTTGATCACGCCGAGGAACAGCGCACCCAGTACGGCGCCACCCACGGAGCCGATACCGCCAAGGGTGGATATGCCGCCGATGACGCAGGCTGCCACCGTATCGAGCTCGAAGCCCGCCGCGATATCGACATAAGCTACCGCGTAGCGCGACACCCAGAGATAACCGCAGAGGCCGGCCAGCGCACCGGAGAGCACGAAGGCGAAGAATTTCGTGCGGCCCACATCGACGCCCGCATAGAGCGCCGCCGTGGGATTGCCGCCTGCGGCATAGAGCGAGCGCCCGAAGACCGTGCGCATGAACACCACGCTGATGATCGCGATCACGAGGATCGCCGTCCATCCGAGCAGGGGCAGGCCGAGCACCGGCAGGCGTGGCGTGTTGAGGAAGACGGGCGTCATCTGGGTCTGGTTGACCCAGGCACCGCCCGAGAGCACGAAGGCCATGCCGCGATAGATCGTGAGCGTGCCTAGTGTCGCCACGATGGCGGGAATGCCGATCTTCCACACCATGAATCCGTTGATGGCGCCGAGCATGGCACCGATGCCGAGCGCTGCTGCGATCAGCAGCGGCAGCGGAATGCCGGGGAAAGCCGCGTTCAGCATCGCGACCGCCATGCCCGTGAAGGACAGGTTGGCGGCAACGGACAGATCGATAGACTTGGTGAGGATCACCGCCATCTGGCCGAGCGCCAGGATGATCAGGATCGAGGTGTCGTTGAAGATGTTCGCGAGGCTCTTGGGCGAAGCGAAGCCCGGCGCGCGTAAGGTGAAGGCTGCGATCAGGACCATGATGATCGCCACCAGCAGGAGTTCGCGGTATTTCAGGATACGGCTCATCGCGTCTGTCTTCCCATCACTCATTGCCGGTGGCGGCGCGCACCAGTGTCTCGGCATCGAGCCCGTCACGCTCCCAGATTCCGGCCATGCGGCCTTCCTTCATCACGAGAACCCGGTCAGACATGCCGAGGATCTCGGGCAGTTCGGAGGACACCATGATCACGCTGAGGCCCTCGCTTGCCAACTCGCTCATGAAGGCGTGCACGGCAGCCTTGGAGCCGATGTCGATGCCCTTGGTCGGCTCATCGAGAATGATGACCTTGGGCCTGGTCGCGAGCCATTTGCCGATGACCACCTTCTGCTGATTGCCGCCCGACAGCGTGCCGACCGGCACGGATAAGGCGGCCGCGCGCAGATCGAGCCGCTCCGCATAGCGGCGTGCGAGGGCAAGCTCCTCGGCCTGACGCAGGAATCCCGCCCTCGTCGTCTTGCTTAAAGTGGCCATGGAGAAGTTCTGGAAGATTGGCATCTGAAGCACGATGCCATGGCGGCCCCGTTCCTCCGGCACATAGACGATGCCGGCCGAGATCGCGTCCGACGGCGAGCGAATTTCGATGACGCTGCCTTCAAGCTCGACGCTGCCCGCGCTCGGGTGCGTGATGCCGAAAAGGGACTGGCAGAACTCCGACCGCCCTGCCCCGACAAGACCGTAAAGGCCGAGGATTTCGCCCCGGCGCAGAGCGAAGGAAATGTTGTCGAACTCGGTCGGGTGGGAGTAATCCGACACCTTCAGAACGGTGTCCCCGACAGCCACGTCGATCTTAGGGAATACGTGATCGACCGAGCGGCCGACCATCATTTTCACGATCTCGTCCTGACTCGTTTGAGCCAGCGACCCGGAGCCGATGGAGCGCCCATCGCGGAAAACCACGAAGCGTTCGGCGATCTCGTAAACCTCTTCGAACTTGTGGCTGATGAACAGGATCGCCTTGCCCTGCTTCTTCAGCCGCTCGATGATGCGGAAGAGATCCTCTACTTCCTTGTAGGAGAGCGCCGCCGTCGGCTCGTCCATGATGACGACGCGGGCCTCGACGGAGAGAGCGCGCGCGATGGCAACCAAGTGGCGCTGCGCGATCGAGAGGTCTTTGAGCCGCGTATAGGGGCTGATCGGCGCATCGATGGAGGTGAGCAAGGCCCCTGCCCGCGCATTCATGGCCTTCCAGTTCACGAGGCCCAGACGGTTGCGCGGCGCATGGCCGAGAAAGATGTTTTCGGCGACGGAGAGTTCGTCGAACAGCACGGTTTCCTGATGGATCGCCGTGATGCCGCTGCGGATGGCGGATTCCGCATTAGCGAAATGGACAGTTGAACCATCGACGACAATCTCGCCGCTATCCGGCTGGTAGATGCCGGTCAGAATCTTGACGAGCGTGGATTTTCCCGCACCGTTCTCGCCGATCAGCGCCGTCACGGTTCCGGGGTAGAGCGCGATATTGACGTTATCGAGCGCCTTCACACCAGGAAAGGACTTGGAAATGCCGCGCATTTCCAGGAGCGGAACGGAATCGTGAGGAACGGCCTGTACGACAGACATGGGAACTCCCGCCGTTTATTCGAAAATGAGCAAGAAAGGCGCGGATTGACCGCGCCTTTCCCCGAAGCGCTTTCAGATCTCAGAAGATCTTGGCGAACTCGTCCACATTGCTCTTGTTGTAGACGAAGGGGTCGGCCATGGCGGCTTCGCCGTTGTCGCCGATCTTGATCTTGCCCATGCGGCCGGCATTGATCTCGGAACCGGGCTTGCCGTCGGTCTCCTTCTTGGCGAGACGGTAAGCGAGCTGCGTCGCGGTATAGCCGAGGTCGATCGGGTTCCAGATCGCGAATTCCTTCGTCGCGCCCGAATGCACAGCGCCGGCCATCTCGGACGGCAGGCCGAGGCCGGTCACGTAGACCTGACCGATCTTGCCAGCATCCTTCACGGCCTGCGAAGCCGCAAGTACGCCAACCGTCGTCGGAGCCACGATCACCTTCATGTTCGGCTGCGAGGTGAGCAGGCCCTGCGCTTCGCGGTAGCTCTTGTCGGCGAGGTCATCGCCATAGACGGTCGTGACGAGATTCAGGCCGGGATACTTCGGCAGCTGCTTCTTCATCTCGGCGATCCAGACATTCTGGTTGGTCGAGGTGGAGGTCGCCGACAGGATGGCGAAGTCGCCCTTGCCATCCGGCAGGTGGTCGGCGGCGAGCTTCAGGCACATATTGCCGATCAGCTCGTTCGACGACGGGTTCAGGTGGAGGATGCGGCCGTCCTTGTTGACGCCGGAATCCCACGAAATCACCTTGATGCCGCGCTGCATGGCCTTCTTCAGGGCCGGAACAACGGCGTCGGGATCGTTAGCCGAAATCGCGATGGCATCGACTTTCTGCGCGATGAGCGCGTTGATTACTTCGATCTGGCCCTCGGCCGTGGTCGAGGTTGGGCCGGTATAGATGATGTCGACGCCGCCGAGTTCCTTGGCGGCCTGCTGAGCGCCCTTGTTGGCGGCCTCGAAGAAGCCGTTGCCGAGGGACTTCACCACAAGGCCGATCTTGAGGTTCTCGGCGCTGGCAGCACCCGTGAGAAGAGCGAGGCCCAGGGCCGTCCCAGCAGCAAGTTTCGCGAATAGTTTCATGTTCTTCCTCCCGTTCCAAAACACCTCCGGCGGACTTCACGCCGCCGATGAGGATTCCTGTGTCGCCTCCGTTGCCGAGACCCTGGCGACGATCAGCTTGATGCCCGCATCCTCGATCATCGCGCGCGCCTGATCCGGAATGCCGTCATCGGTGATCAGCGTGGAAACGCGATTGAGGGGGCAGAGAATGAGACTGGAACGGCGCTGGAATTTGGTGGAATCCACCATCAGCACCAGCTCGTCCGCTTGGTTGATGAGCTTCTGCTCGGCCTGGATGATCAGCGCATCCTGCTCCATCACACCGAGCGTGCCGACGCCTTGGGCACCCATGAACATGCGGCGCGCGTAGAAATTGCGCGTCACGTCATTGTCGAAGGGCGAGAGAATGATGCTCTGGTCGCGATAGACCGAGCCGCCGGGTAGCATCACCTGGTTCTTGGAATGCTTGATCAGATGTTCCGCGATCGCAAAGGAATTGGTGAAGACCTGCATCCGGCGCGTCGAGAGATAATGCACCATCTGGAACGTAGTCGTTCCGCCATTGATGATGATGGCATCGCCGTCGCTACACAGAGCCACGGCCTCGCGGGCGATTGCGCGCTTCTTGGCGCTGTTCTCGCCTTCCGACACGCGAAATGGCTTGGCAGCCAGCGGGCTGATCTGCTGCGGATGCAGGGCTTCGGCCCCGCCGCGAACACGGCGCAGGCGCCCCTGGACGTGAAGGGCCGCGATATCCCGCCGGATCGTCGCCTCGGAGGCTTCCGTCAGCTCCACCAGATCCTGGATGGTTGCGACGGGTCTCTCCTGAACGAGGCTAAGAATGATCCGATGCCTTTCACGTTCGTGCATATTTCCTCACCTGAGTGCCAATGAAACGAGCAGGATCATCAAGAGGCCATCAAATCCGCTTACAGGCAACACTAGGGTCTTGGAGAATCCCAAAATCGTCAATCATTTCCGGTCTTATCCCTTCGTATAATGACAGTATTTGAGCGCTTTTGACCGGTTTTGGTTGACAAGGATCGGAGTCTCGCGAATGTTCTGCGCCTAATTGTGAGGCATGCGCGCCTAGTTCAGCTTGGCAGGAGGAACCCGTGGATACTGCGACGCAAACCGTAAAGCTGCTCGACAACAAGTGGGATGACGCGAAGGCCGCGACGTTCGATGAGCCGGGCCTGCTGCTCTATCGCTCCAACCTGCTCGGCGCCGACAAGCGCATCACCAATTACGGTGGCGGCAACACCTCGGCCAAGGTGACAGAAACCGATCCGCTCACCGGCGGCCAAGTCAAGGTTCTGTGGGTGAAGGGTTCCGGCRGCGATGTCGGCACCATCAAGCTCGATGGCTTCGCCACCCTCTATATGGACAAGCTGCTGTCGCTGAAGACGATTTATAAGGGCGTCGAGGACGAGGACCGCATGGTGGGCTTCCTGCCCCATGCGACCTTCAATCTGAACACTCGCGCGGCCTCCATCGACACGCCCCTGCACGGCTTCCTGCCCTACAAGCATGTGGACCACATGCACCCGGATGCGATCATCGCGATCGCCGCCTCCAAGAATTCCCGGGAGCTGACGCAGCAGATTTTTGGTAACGAGATCGGCTGGCTACCCTGGCGTCGCCCCGGCTTCCAGCTCGGTCTCGATCTCGAAGCCTTCGCCAAGGCCAACCCGAAGGCCAAGGGCGTCGTACTCGAAAGCCATGGCCTCTTCACCTGGGCCGACAACGCCAAGGATTGTTACGAGCTGACGCTCCGCATCATCAACAAGGCCATCACGTGGTTCGCGCAGCAGACCGCCAGTAAGGCGGCCTTCGGCGGAGCAGTGACCACGAGCCTCTCCGTTGAGGAGCGCCGCAAGATCGCCGCGCGCCTGATGCCGGAAATCCGCGGCAAGATCGGCCAAGAGGAGCGCAAGCTCGGGCACTTCGACGATCAGGACGCGGTGCTCGAATTCGTCAATTCCGCCAACCTGAAGCCCCTTGCTCAGCTCGGCACCAGCTGCCCGGATCACTTCCTGCGCACCAAGATCCGTCCGCTCGTGCTCGAATTCGATCCGAAGTCGCCGAACATCGACGCCGTGGTGGCTGATCTCGATGCCGCGCTCGACGCCTATCGCGCCGATTACACGCGCTATTATGAGCAGTGCAAGCATGCCAACAGCCCGAAGATGCGCGATCCGAACCCGGTGATATTCCTCATTCCCGGCGTCGGCATGCTCTCCTTTGCTCGCGACAAGGCCACCGCCCGCATCGCCAGCGAGTTCTATGTGAACGCCATCAACGTGATGCGCGGCGCGTCCTCAGTTTCCGAGTATCAGGGCCTGCCTGAGCAGGAAGCCTTCGATATCGAGTACTGGCTCCTCGAGGAAGCTAAGCTCCAGCGCATGCCTAGACCTAAGAGCCTTGCGGGCCGCGTGGCCTTCATCACCGGCGGCGCGGGCGGCATCGGCCGTGCGACGGCCGAGCGGCTGATGGCCGAGGGTGCCTCCGTGGTTCTGGCGGATATCGACCAAGAATCGCTCAGCGGCACGGTGGACGAGTTCGGCAAGCGCTTCGGCAAGGATGTTGTTCGCGGCCTAAAGCTCAACGTCACGAGCGAGAACGAGGTTCTCACCTCCTTCATCGAAGCCTCGGTCGAGTTCGGCGGCATCGACATTCTGGTGTCGAATGCGGGCATCGCCTCCTCGGCTCCGGTTGAGGACACCGACCTCGCCATGTGGAACAAGAACATGGACATTCTCGCGACCGGCTATTTCCTGGTCTCCCGCGAGGCGTTCCGCCTGTTCCGCCGTCAGAAGCTCGGTGGCAACATCGTGTTCGTGGCCTCCAAGAACGGCCTCGCCTCCTCTCCCAACGCCTCCGCCTATTGCACTGCCAAGGCCGCCGAGATCCATCTCGCCCGCTGCCTGGCGCTGGAAGGCGCTGACGTCGGCATTCGCGTCAACACGGTCAACCCGGATGCGGTGCTGCGCGGCTCCAAGATCTGGTCGGGCGAGTGGCGCGAGCAGCGCGCGGCGTCATCGAAGCTCGCCGTCGACGAGCTGGAGGAGCATTATCGCAAGCGCTCCCTGCTGAAGCTGAACGTGTTCCCGGAGGATATCGCGGAAGCCATATACTTCCTCGCCTCCGACGCCTCGGCAAAGTCCACCGGCAATATCGTCAATGTGGATGCCGGCAACGCCATGTCGTTCACGCGCTAAGACCGGACCGGGGAGGAAACCATGGCAGAACAGAAGATCCGGGCCGAGATCGTCGCCGCCGACAACGAGAAGCGCAACAGCGCCTTGAAGGCGGACTACGATGCTCTCGGGGCAAAGCTCGCCCGCGATGGCATCAGCATCGACGCGATCACCGAGAAGGTGGGGCAGTTCTTTGTGGCCGTGCCCTCCTGGGGCGTGGGCACGGGCGGCACCCGCTTCGCCCGTTTCCCCGGCATGGGCGAGCCGCGCAACATTTTCGACAAGCTCGATGATTGCGCGGTAATCCATCAGCTCACGCAGGCGACGCCCAACGTCTCCCTGCATATCCCGTGGGACAAGGTGGACGATCCGCGCCGGCTGAAAACCCATGCGAATGCGCTGGGTCTCGGCTTCGACGCCATGAACTCCAACACCTTCTCCGACGCGCCGGGGCAGGAGCACAGCTACAAATACGGCTCGCTCAGCCACGCGGATGCGGCGACCCGCCAGCAGGCGGTGGAGCACAACATCGAGTGCATCGAGATCGGCGAGGCCATCGGCTCCAAGGCGCTGACCGTGTGGATCGGCGACGGTTCGAACTTTCCGGGCCAGACCAACTTCACCCGCAGCTTCGAGCGCTATCTCGACGCCATGAAAGCGATTTACCAGCGACTGCCCGGCGACTGGCGCATCTTCTCCGAGCACAAAATGTACGAGCCGGCCTTCTATTCCACGGTCGTGCAGGATTGGGGCACCAACTACCTCATCGCTACGGAACTCGGCGAGAAGGCCTATTGCCTCGTGGACCTCGGCCACCATGCGCCGAACGTGAATATCGAGATGATCGTGGCGCGCCTCATCCAGTTCGACAAGCTGGGCGGCTTCCACTTCAACGACTCGAAATACGGCGACGACGATCTGGATACCGGCTCCATCGATCCCTACCGCCTGTTCCTCGTCTTCAACGAGTTGGTGGATGCGGAGCATCGCAACGTGCCGGACTTCCACCCGGCCCACATGATCGACCAGTCGCACAACGTGACGGACCCGATCGAAAGCCTGATCCGCAGCGCCAACGAGATCCGCCGCGCCTATGCGCAGGCGCTGATCGTGGACCGGAAAGCCCTTGATAGCTATCAGGAATCGAACGACGCCCTGATGGCATCCGAGACCTTGAAGAACGGTTTCCGCACTGATGTGGAGCCGATCCTCGCCATGGCCCGCCTGAAGGCCGGAGGCGCCATCGATCCGGTCGCCGCATATCGCGCCAGCGGCTATCGCGCGCAGATCGGCAAGGAGCGCCCCGCGGTCGTGGGTGGCAGCGGCGGCATCGTCTGACGCCGCCCGCACCTCGCATCTGGAGTCAGAGATGAAAACGGTCACGAGCATCGAGGATCTGCGCGAACTTCATCGCCGGCGCACGCCGCGTGCCTTCTTCGATTATTGCGACCGTGGCTCCTATGCCGAGGAAACCCTGGAGGCCAACCGCCGCGACCTGAAAGCGCTTACCCTGCGCCAGCGCGTGATGGTGGATGTGGGCAATCGCTCGACGGAGACGACTATTCTCGGCGTCACGCGCGCCCTGCCCTTCGGGCTTGCGCCCGTGGGCCTGACGGGCATGCAGCATGGCGACGGCGAGATCCTCGCGGCAAAAGCCGCCGAGGCCGCCAACATTCCGTTTACCCTGTCCACCATGTCGATCTGCTCAATCGAGGATGTGGCGGCGGCGACCACGGCACCGTTCTGGTTCCAGCTCTACGTGATGCGCGACCGTGGCTTTGCCGAGTCTCTCGTAGGGCGGGCCCATGCCGCGAAGTGCAGCGCGCTCGTCCTTACCCTCGACCTTCAGGTGCAGGGCCAGCGGCACAACGACATCAAGAACGGCATGACCGTGCCGCCCCGCGTGACGCTCAAGAACGTGTTCGACGTAGCCACTAAGCCCGCCTGGGCGCTGAGCGTGCTGCGCGGTAAGCGCAAGACCTTCGGCAATCTGGAAGGCGTGAAGGGCATGTCGGCGGCGACATCCCTCGCCGCCTGGATCTCCACCCAGTTTGATCCGACGCTGAACTGGGACGACGTGGCCTGGATCCGCAGGATATGGCCGGGCAAGCTGATCCTGAAAGGCGTTCTCGACGTGGAGGATGCCCGCAAGGCTGCCGGCACGGGCGCGGATGCCATCGTGGTGTCGAACCATGGCGGCCGCCAGCTTGATGGCGCACCCTCGGCCATTTCCATGTTGCCGCCCATCGCCGAGGCGGTCGGCGATCAGGTGGAGGTGATGTTCGACAGCGGCATCCGCTCCGGCCAGGATATCGTGCGCGCCATCGCGCTCGGCGCGAAATCCTGCCTGATCGGGCGCGCTTTCAACTATGGCCTCGGGGCCGGTGGACAGGCAGGAGTCGAGAAGGCCATCAACATCATCGCGCGGGAACTCGACGTCACCATGGCGCTCACGGGACGGCGCACGATTGCGGAGATCGATCGGACCGTCCTGATGGCGTAAGAGCCGCCGGATCGGCGGCTCAGGCAACGCCTTTCAAGGAACTATCGTTCGAACCGGTTTCTCCCTTGTCCTTTCGAATGATGCTGATGGAGCCGTCGCCCTCGATATAGGCCCGCTTCACCTCGGACGAGTGTTCGACACCCTGCTGGCGAAGCTGGCTGTCCAGCTCCTCCGTCGTGATCATCTCCTGGCGCATGTTCCTGAAGATCATCTTGCCGTCTTCGATCAGCAGGAGCGGCGCCGGTCGGGTCAGGCGCTGGAGTGCGGGAAAGCGGTATCCGAGCCAATCGACCGCGTAATTCCAGAACACGATAGTGAGAATGAGGACTCCGCCTTCGGTGATGGACTTGTATTCGCTCGCCATGGCGTTCTGCGCCGCATCCGCGATGAGGACGATCACCAGCAGATCCGCGATCCCGATCACGCCCGATTGCCGCTTGAGGAAGAATCGCAGGATCAGGAACAGCATGATGTAGGTCAGCGTCCCGCGAAGGATGATCTCGAAGATCGGATGGGTCGGGATGAACAATTCCTGCCAGTCGATCATGATCGCTCCTCTTAAGCTCTATGCGCAGGACGGAAGAAGGAAGGCGGGCACCGCGTGCCATATGAGCACGACCAGCGAGAAAGCGTTGATCAGGACGCCCGCCTGACTCATGAAGAGATCCGCAGGCGCCACCGGCTGATCCCGCACCTGCCGATAGATTCGCAGCGAGATGAGCAAGAAAATCGCGGTGGCGGCGAGCATGAGAAGCGTGGTCGCCAAAATCGTCGCCGGCACGACCCGAAAGCCCAGCAATGTCGCATCCGCCCATCCCCGTCCGCAGAGGGTCGAGGTGACGCCGTAGATCACCGTGAACTGCACCGCCCAGGCAAGGAGCCCGCCGAGCATCAGGAGAACCTGGATCGTCCGCCGCCCGGTCATGCTAGAGGCCTCCAGTCAGACGCGGGAAGCCGTGGGCGACAAGTAGGCCGACGAGGCCCTGGCCCACGGTGTAGTACCAGAACAGCATGGTGTTATCGAAGGTCGTCCGGCGGATGCTGTCGAGCTTGCCGGTGAGCCAGCGGGCGATGGTGTAAAGCCCCATGATGACCGTCGTCATGACGAAGAAGATCTGAAGCGAGATGATCGCATAGACCGTCGCGCCATAGGCATGGGTGGATGGGCTCAAACCCGCCTGCCATTGCGACCACAGATCCACCGCCGATGCAGCCCCGACGAGCACGAGCGCGATCCCGATCAGGATAGGCACCGCGCGCGGCGAACGGCGGTCATCGCCTCTCAAGGTGCGGCTGGCAATGGCGATTAGGCTCGCGCTTGCCACATAGAGACCGGCGGACGCTGCCGACCACAGCCATTCAGGGATGACGGTTCCTGGCGTAGGCCACGCGCCCGGGTTCACGAGCCACAGGAAGAGATAGGAGAAGATCAGGCAGGTGAAGACCATTCCCGATACGACCATGAGCACGATCATCGCCCACCAGGAATGGTTCATCGGCCCGGTGACATAGACAGGCAGCACATAGCCGCCGCCGATATCGGCGGCAGGCCGCACGGGGCCGGGGTCCGTCTCCCACAGCCACCAGA
>NZ_JBFUMH010000032.1:0-42228 GCF_054049475.1 Microvirga sp. P5_D2
CCCCGGGGACCACGGGCGACCGCGCCACGCGGTCCGCGCGCCACAGCCCCGCCCCGCGGGCCGCGGGCGGCTGCCCGTGCATATACCAGGTCTCGGTCCTGAACGATGGTGAGCAGCGTGGGTGAGAAGTCCATCCGTGAAGCGCTCGATGGCACGGGAGTTGCCCTGGCCGGAGTTCCTGCGATCAGCAATCCGATCAAGCAAGCAGATCCGATGGTCCCAAGGAGGAACCGACCTTGGCATTTGTTATGCATGCGCCTCTCCCGTTAGTGCCTCACGAGCAGCAAGGAGCGGCCCCGTCGTAATCGGAACAAGGTCCGTGAAGAATGTCTTCCATGCTCGGTCTGGGATCAGCATTCTATCGGTTCGCGCCTCGTGCTTGACACTTCAGGACAGGTGGTTTGCAGTTTGCGACATCCAGCACAGGAGAACCCGTGCCGGGTCGAGGGGCGGCGGCTCCAGTCCTGGATCATGCGTTCCTCCGCGACCGGGCATCAGTACGACCAACGGAAAAGCCATCGAGCGTCAATGGATGTTGGCAGCACGATCTCCGTCACCGGATGGGCGGCGCTTAGAGCACCACGCCCATGCACTAGAACTGGTTCAGGCTGTGCGGGTACTGCGTGGCGAGTTGACGCCGAGATTGCGGCCGCAATCTCGGCGCAATTGCCCGCGTGCCGGAGAGCGCACAACGCCCATGTATCCTCGCACCTCGGCATCCGGTTGAACCCGCCTTCGAGACTCGCGAAGCGGCGCACGTCCGCATTTGTGGGGCCGTTGCCTCGGCCGCATTTGGCTCAGGCGACGAAGAGGCCAAGAAGTCCTGTGCTCAAAAAGATTTGCATCCCTTGTGTGAGCAGTCGCACGGTCAAGGATGAAGCAGTGGCGGGTACCGGCTACGGCCTAAAGGGTAACACCAGAATGCGTCTGCTAATTCTGTCAGCATTGCTGTCCCGGTTGCATGCCTATGCCCTAACGGATGTATCGGTTGATTTGACTTCGGAGTAGTTTCGCGGCCTGATGGCCATGTCTTCGGGAACCTCCAAAGTAAAGAAAACCAGATCCTGTCCTCACAAAGGGCAGGGTTTTTTGTATCTGATCTGCCATTTTCAGGGTTTTCCGGCCGGCTTTCCGGGTTTTTCCTGATGGAACAGCTTGGTGGTTCTGATAGTCTTGTGTTGACACTCAGGGACATTACCTGCTCCAATCCGCACCAATGAAGGCCGTCGGGCTTGTTGATGGAGCTATGGTCTGATCCCAGATCTCCAGCCTGGATTGGGATTGGGGCGGCGATCGCCCCAGGCACGACGGTGTGACTGAGGATGCGGGGACATCATCAGGTTGATTGCGTAAGGGCATCCGATCGACCTGCATGAGGTTCTCATGAAGCAAGTTGATGGCACCGAATGCCTGGCGGCGGGTGACAGCCGGCCACCAGGCCAGGTGTCCCACACCGTCCCGGCAGCAAGTGGGCGAGCGCCTTCCCCAGGTTACATCCACCTCGGCGTCTCCAAGGAAATCGTGCCGACCCTGCAAGCACTCGGCGTCGATCCCGATCCGGTCGTCCGAGAGGCGGGACTCGATCCGCGCCTGTTCGATGACAGCATGAACGTGATCCCGTTTGCGGCCCTGGGCCGGCTGTACACTCTGTGCGTGGCCCGCACGGGCTGCGCGCATTTCGGATTGCTGGTCGGCCGGCGGGCGAGCATCCTGTCGCTCGGCCTGGTCGGCCGCCTGATGCGGCACTCGACCACCATGGGCGACGCCGTGCGCGCCCTCGTCTCGAACCTGAGCGTCGAGGACCGGGCGGTGGTGCCGTCGCTGACGATCCGCGACGGCACGGTCCTGCTCACGTATGCGACCTATCAGGTGGAGAGCCGGAGCATGGAGCAGATTCTCGACGCAGCCGTGGGCGTGACCGTCACCAWCCTGCGGACCTTGTGCGGCTCTGACTGGCGGCCGAGCGAGGTTCTGTTGCCCCGGACCGCCCCGGCGGATGAGGCGCCGTATCGACATCATTTCCGCGCCCCGGTCCGGTTCAACCAGGAAAGCGCCAGCATCGTCTTCTCAGCCCGCGATCTGGATCTGCGGATTGCCGGGTCCGATGCTCTGTTGCGGGCCATGCTGGAGGAGAAGATCCAGCAACTGAAGGGCGCGCAAGGGTCCGAACTCTCCGACGACATTCGGCGGCTGCTGCGCACACGGCTGACCAGCAACCGCTGTTCGGCCGAAGACATCGCGGACCTGCTCGCCGTGCACCGGCGCACCCTGAGCCGGCGCCTGAAGGACAGCGGCCTGGGCTACCGGGAGATCACGAACGAGATCCGGTTCGAGATTGCGCGTCAGTTGTTGCAGCACACGACGGTGCCGCTGGGCGAGATTGCGGCGGCACTGGGCTACTCGGAAGCGAGTGCCTTCACCCGGGCCTTCCGGCGCTGGTCGGGCCAGACCCCGACGGCCTGGCGGGCTGAAGGCCGTCATGAGTGACGCGCCGGCGTCCTCAATCGGTCAGTGATCGTCCCCAGGGTTCAAGCACGAGGTGCCGGCTGGACCTGCGGCTCGAAAGTGTTGTGGTCGCCTGACTAACGTGGAAGGTCGCGCATAGGCATTGCGGCTCCCCCGAAGGTGTCGTTGCGGATCGCGGGCGCCTGGTGCGCTTGGGACGAGACGTAGTTCGGCGGTCGGGTCTGGGATCCCGAGCCGGAGACGCAGCCCATCAGGACAGCGCTGGCCGCCAGCGCGACGATGATCATCTTCATGGAGCCTCCTTGATCTGCCGACGGGTCATCCGAGCACTCCGCCGGCATGTCCGTCGGCCATGAACCATCTCGCCAAGCGCCAAGCCCATGAACGTGACGGGATGACGGTCATCGACGATCGTGCAGCCTTCGGGCCGAGGCATCCTCTTCGCCATCGCCGCCCGAACCGTCGGGCTCGGCCCAGACGAGCGCCACCGTGGACAGACCGACGGCGAGACCGAGCGGCACGCTCATCATAAGCAGCCCGAACATGGGCCTTCTCCATGAAAGGGCCCCGTCCGGGCGATCCGAACGGGGCAAAGTTGGCGAAGGCCTCGGGTGCGGGGATGGGAATGGGAGGCCTTCGGATAAGGGATCATGCCGCGTCCGATACCGGGGTGCTTGACCGATCAAGACAGCGGCTGAACTCTTCGGGACAATCGACCTTTTGCGAAGGGATTTCATCCGCTTCCCAACGAGCCCGCAACGATGCCCCGGGTCCTGATTGCCCATTGCTGTCTGAGATCACCGGCCTATCGCCCATCCGGTCTGGTCACTGCTCCTGGCCCGAAATGCCTAGCCGATGAATTGTACCTTGTTGGTCTGGTGCACTGTGATGCGCCTGCAAGGACGGCTTCTTCTTTTTCGAGGAGTTCCAGCATGAGCGAAGTCACCCTTTCCCAAGTCATCTCCCGTCGACGGGCTCTTT
Source organism: Microvirga sp. P5_D2 (assembly GCF_054049475.1). Taxonomy (NCBI): domain Bacteria; kingdom Pseudomonadati; phylum Pseudomonadota; class Alphaproteobacteria; order Hyphomicrobiales; family Methylobacteriaceae; genus Microvirga; species Microvirga sp. P5_D2. The sequence continues at coordinate 3,448 of NZ_JBFUMH010000032.1, forward strand.
CTCTCGTGGGGTGGGCGGCTGCCCTCAGCCTCGCAGCGCCCGCTGCGGTCGTGATGGCGTCACAGGCTGAGGCCCAGACCTCCAGCATGGAACGGCGTAACGAGCAGCGGACAGGCCGTCACGAGCGGCGTGAGGAGCGACGCACCGGCCGCACGGAGCGTCGTGAAGAGCGCCGCAACTGAGCGGGAAAGCTCGCTCTAAAGAGCGTTCCGGACAGTCTTTGCAAAAGGGACCGGCGTGTGAAGCGGAGCGCCTCAGACAGCACCAAGGCACGATGCCGATGGCGGGCTGGAGCCCGGCGGGCGCGTGCAGGTCAGCCTCCAACGCCGTGGGGCCCAGGTTGACGTGACAGGAAATCTCGCGGGGCCATCGGGTTCCGGCCACTGGACCATCGCCGGCAGGATCGACTGTTCGGGCCGGTGGACCGCCACCAAATGGCGCTGATGCCTGAGGCATCGATCATGAGCCCTCAGGATGCGCTCACGCCAATGGACGAGGCGGCTGACCGGCAAAGGCCTGATCGGAGGGCGTAAGGATCAGGATGTCCCTGGATCTTCCTCGCGTCAGAAGTCGCGCTGGACGCGCAGACGGCCTTCCCACGTATCCTGCGAGCTCGTCGATCTGAAGGTGCCGGTCGCATCGCCGGATGCCGTCGTGAGCGGCACGGCAACCCGGTCGCTGGCGTCGACCCTGATGTAAAGCGCCTCGACGCCAATCAGGAAATCCTTCACCGGGGCCCAGATCACATTGGCCCCCAAGCGGTACTCGTTGAAGTCAACCAGGCCCGTGGTCGTCCCGGCTGTTCCCGCGGCAATCGTCGCAGCGGTCGTGGGCACCGCGTATTGCGCGATCCCGGGAGCATCGAAGTGCATCCAGGAGCCGAAAACATTCGTTTGGATCGAGGGTGTCCAGTTGTGGTTGATGCCGCCGGCAACGCCATAAGCCTTATTGGTGTCGAACTCGCCCGTAAACGGGTTGACGAAGGCATCGGCAAAGGGCAAGCCAAGCGGACCGGCGCTGATGAAGGCGTTGCTGATGGGGCTCGCCTGGCCGGCATTGATGTAGCCGACGGCTCCATCCGTGTAAGTGGCGGAGATCCAGCCTGTATCGCCGTCTCCGAGGAACGGCAGATTGACATAGGCATTGGCAGCGATCGCGAAGCCATAATCCGTGTCCGCAGAGGTCGGATTGGGCAGGCCGGTGATGGGATTGATAACGGGAACCACGACACCGCCGTCTGTGGTGAGGCCCGCGGCCACGTCGCGGATCTGATGCAGAGCGCCCGAGAGCTGGGCTCCGCCCCAGGTGCCGGTGTAGCGGATGTTGGCGACGACATCGGGGAAGCGCTCGCCGGCATAGGTGAACGGGATCGGAGCAAAGACCGCGGTTGGGCTGGCCACCCCGAACAAGGGGAAGTCGAGTTCGTTGTTGACCCGGCGCTCAATCCCGTCTTCCAGCGACACAGTGGCGGAGAAGCCGTTGCCGAACGAGAAGGTGTAGGCCAGCAGGTTCACTTCTGCATTGGCCGGATCGTCGAACCGCAGGTCGCCGAAGTTCGGGGCCGGCAGGTTCGGATCGGTGAAGAACGAAACGGCGCGTCCGGCCGTCAGCCCGCCGAACTGGACGAAGGCCTGAGCGATGTTGGGGGTTGTGGAGATGCCGCCGCCCGTGTGCGCGCCGCTGCTGCGGGTGATTTCCATGCGGATGTAGGTGCGCAGCAGGCCGTAAGCCGTTGCCGTGCGAGCGTCGAGGTTCAGGCGCCCCCGGGCGCGGAAGCCGATGGTGTCCTGGGAGCGGTCCGTCGGCTCGACGTACAGATACTCGGCCCGCACGCGGCCGCCGATGCGCAGGCAGGTTTCCGTGCCGGGGATGTAGACGAAGCCAGCGCCATAAGTGGAGCAAACACGGACATACTCGATCGGCGTTGCGGACTTGGCGGGCAGGTCGGCGGCCTGTGCCCCGCCGGTCATGATCGCCACGGATCCAAGCAACACAGTTCGAACAGAAATCATCGTGCAAGCTACAGGACAGGTCCATCGACCCAGGGACGATGATAGGGCTCGAATGCTAAAAACCCGTCAAGCTTCGTTCAGATGAATGTGCCCGATCCCATGAAAAAGCCGACCGCTGTGGTTCTTTTGCAGCAGGGGACAACTGGACGGCTCAACGTGATCGCAGGGCTATGCTGCCTTCCCCACGACCGCCCATGGCACCTCCCGGGTCAGCAACAAAAAGGCCCGGGTTGCCCCGGGCCTCTTCGTCTGCGGATGATGGGCGATCTCAGTACGTGCCRAACTTGAAGTTCAGYTTGGCGCGAGCRATGAAGAACTCATTGTCATTGTTGCCCAGGTTGGGGGCAAACACRTCAACYGYTSGTCCRRYGGCAGRGGTGAAGSKACCGATSGGACGATTGAAGTCAAAGTCGTCATCRTCYTCRAARCTGACCCACAACCCTTCGAKGCCGATGGTGGCCGCRGARCCGATGCTGCCGAACAAMCCRCCGACCGGCAGCGCCCACTCGACGCCTCCGCCGAGGGCCCAGCCGGTTTTGTCGTCGGTAAAGGCAACACCGCCGGTGGCGTAGATCAGCGCCCGGTCAAACGCGACACCCGCGCGGAGGCGCGCCGTGCCGAACCAATCCGAYAGATTGTTGTTGAACTCGCCGGGCACGAAGACGCCAGGAGCTCCRGCYGGCACGAAGCGGACCTCTTCGGCATTGTCGGTGTCGGCCCACTGAATGTCGGCTTCAACACCCCAGACGAAGGAGCCGGTCTGGAAGTTGTAGCCGATCTGGCCACCGCCGACGAAGCCGCCGTCGCCGTTGCCCGGGAAGAACAGGGTGCCCGGAGCCACGCCGTTCAGAATGACGGTTTGCCGGTTATCGTCACGCCAGCCCCAGCCGGCATTCACACCGGCATAGAAGCCCGTCCACGTGAAGACAGGCACCACGATCGGAGCCGGAGGCGGAGCCGGTGACGGCAAATCTGCCGCCATGGCGCCCGTCAAGGCAAGAGTTGAAATGGCGGTGCCGGCTAGAAGACTAAGAACACTTTTTCTCATGCTAACCACCCTTGTGTAGAGATGAACAAGCGCAGCTTAGGGCGGGTTATTTGATATTTCCTATAGCAAACGGGCAACAGGCAGTAATTATCGTTGGGCGAATACATACTACTATAGAAGTAACTCTGCGTAAGATATAGGAATTTATAAACATTCAAATGATTGTAATCTTAGCGCTTTCTGGGGAAATGTAAATCATCTGTTGACGCCACAGAGGATGCGTGGCCTACTCAATGGGCTTTCGGGAAGTTACCGAGGCGAGGAAAGCAGACTGACCCTGCCCTGCGAAGGGCAGGGTATTTTTATTTCAGCCTCATGGTCGTTGCTGATGGCAGGTCGAGCATTGGGCTGAGTCTCCTGCTGCTTTCCGCTCAGACCATGTAGTTCGGGCAAGCGAATACTCCCGCCAACGGCTTTATCGAGCCGGCACTGACTGCCGAATCGGCAACTCATTTCATCGTCTTAGTTCGCGATCATGCTTCCGGTAATGATACTGCTCTCGATCGGAGCCAACGAGCTGACGGACGCGCTCTCCGCACGCCGGAAGGTCACGGTGGCGTCGAGCATCCTGTCCGATCTCATTGCCCAGCAGCGCGATGTGGATGGCATTTATGCGGGCAACGCGTTCATCGCCGTGTCGATGATCATGAAGCCCTTCGCGAGCGATGGGTTGACCTCCATCGTGTCGAGCATCGTGGTGGATAAGGACGGTAATGCCAGTGTCGCCTGGAGCCTTGCGAGAAACAAAGCTTCGCTTCAGGAAGGCGATCCTTACGTGTTGCCGAACGAATTAAAGGTCGCGAACAGCAGCGTGGTCGTGGCCCAGGTTGGCTACAGCTACAGCCCTATGCTCGGCTATGTCCGCCTGCGCGTTGCATCACAGGTGAGCGGCGTCACCTGTACGGCAAGCGATTGCTGAACGAGATTACCGGGAGGCCGACATGCCTGCCGCCTGAGGGACTGGGCTCTTGGTCAGAACCATCCGGTTGTCAGCGCGGCTGCAGGAGACGGTGACGAAACCGTCGGAGGCCGGAATGCGAACCGTCGTCTCATCGCTCGTATCGACGAGGCGCACCGGCTGTTCGTCGATCTCGTCGGAGGCTTCGGCAATGATGGCGAGGCAATCGGCATAGGGCATGGATGCGACGCGCGAATTGACGTCCTGTGCATGAACGGCTGAGCCGAGAGACAGGATTCCCAGAGCGCCGGAGATGACGGAAACGATTGTGAGCCGCATCGATTGATCCTTCCAACGCTCGGAAGATCAGCACGCCCGAGGTTTCGCCGCTGTGTCCTATCACACAGGGCATGAACGTTCCCCTAGCGCGGGGCGTTCCTGACAGGATTGTCGCAGGTGAGTCGCACTTTCTCCACAACAGAAAGCTTAGCCGCTCGACTCTTTCATGCGCGCCGACATCTCGCGCCCGCGACGCTCCGCTTGCTCCAGCGCCTCTGCGATGACAAGTAGGCTCTCGGGTGAGGCGACGGGATTGGTGGATCGCATCTGCGCCAGAATTTTTTCAGCTTCCGCTTCGTATCGGCCTTCCGGCATGGGCATGTCTCCTTCAAGCTATACCGATGCAACGATGGAATTGAGTTGCCAGTTCCGCCCCTCATCACGACTTCGCGAGAGGGCGCTGCCTGCGGCATCGCGCACCCTACGCAAGCCTTGCCATTTGTTGGCGAATGTAAGACAGTTCCATTCGTGAGGCGGCGTTGCATCCACCCGTGTCGCGGTTCCTCCAGCGATCCTTATCCTTAAGCTTGTGCCTTGAGTTCCTGACGTTGCCGGAAGCGGGCTCATGACCCGCCAGCGCAGACGAGTTTTCTGTTCATTCCCCCTTCGGGACTTTCCGTCCCGTTTTTGATTTTCGTGTTCAGCCATGATTCATCCCAAGATCGGCAGGGATGGTCCCATGATGTTATCCGGACCTGATCCCTTGCAGGATGCCCTCGAACTCAGGGCGCAGATCCGGGGCCTGAAGGCCCTGCTCGATCTGCAGCGCTGGCAGATCGAGGTGCTCACAGACAAGCTTTATTMCGCGGAGCCCGGAGGGACCGCGGCCCGACGCTTGCTGGCGCTCAAGCAGAGCGAAGAGCGCTCGCGATACAGGGTTGAAACGGAAAAATCCTAGTGATTGAAGGCGGGCCACTGGTCGCGCGCGAAGACGGAGTTGCGGTCGGGGAGACCGAAGCGCGTGCCGTTCCATGCTGGGATCAGGTTGGGAATGTTCCCGCCTGGGACAGCCCGTCCGAACAGGAAGCCCTGGCCCAGGTCGCATCCCTGGCTGCGCAGGAAGGCGGCCTGAACCGATGTCTCCACACCCTCGGCGACCGTCGTGATCCCGAGGTTGCGTCCCAGATTGAGCACCGCCTGCAGGATAGCGGTGTCGTTGGCGTTACTCGCCAGATCATGAACGAACGAGCGGTCGATCTTGATAATGTCGACCGGGAACTGCTTAAGGTGCGACAGGGACGCGTAGCCCGTGCCGAAATCGTCGAGGGCGATCTTGACGCCTTCCGCGCTGAGCGTGCGCAGCGCCTTCTCGACGCTCTCGGCTCCATGGCCGAGGAAGACGGTTTCCGTGACCTCGAGTTCGAGATGGTGGGTAGGAATCTGTGCCCGGCGCAGGCGTTCCAGAATCTGATCGGCGAAATCGCCGGCCTTGAATTCGGCGGGGGAAGCGTTGATGGCCACATGGCCGAACTCGAGACCGGATTGCAGCCAGCGGCGCATGTCGTCGAAGACGATGTCGTGCATCTGCTTGCTGAGGCCGAAGGCCAGGTGCGGATCGTCGAACGCAGCTTGGAGCTTTCCGGGAAGCTCGATGCCGTTGCTGGGATTGCGCCAGCGCAGCAGCGCCTCGAAACCCGCGAGCAAGCCGGAGTTCAGGAAAACCTTGGGCTGGTAGAAGGCTTCGATGCTGCGGTTGTCGATGGCGTCGCGCGCGTTGTTGCGCATCTGCGCCTTCTTCTGCGTTTCGGTGCGCATGGAAGGCTCGAAGACCATCACCTTGCTACGCCCCGTGATCTTGGCGGTCATAAGAGCGACGTCCGCCTGCTTGAGCAGATCGGCCGCCTCCTGCGCATGGTCGGGCCAGATGCTGACGCCGAAGCTCGCGCGGCAATCCAGAGTACGGCTTCCGTACGTGAAGGGTTTCTGAAGCTCCTCGAGGATCGGTAAGGCAACGGCCTTCGCCTCGTCTTCGCCCGTGATGCCGGGAAGGATGATGGCGAATTCGTCGCCGCCGTTGCGGGCGACGATATCGGCGGGGCGCACCAAGCGGCTGAGATTGTTGGCAACCGCCTGAAGAACGGCGTCGCCGGCATCATGGCCGATTGTGTCGTTGATTTCCTTCAGGTGATCCACATCGAGCAGGATCAGACCGACCTTGCGCCCGATATTTGCGGATTGCTCCAGGGCCTTCGCGAGGCGTGCATGGAAGAGGGTGCGGTTCGGGAGCTTGGTGAGCGAGTCGTGGTGAGCGGTCCAGAGGATGCGCTCCTCCGCCTCCTTTTGAGCCGTGATGTCGCTGATGATGCCCTCAAGCGCGATGGGCTTTCCCGCTGCGTCGTAGATACCCTGGCCCCGGTCCACGACCCAGCGGACGGTGCCGGTTCGCGTGATGATGCGGTAGACGATGTTGAAGATGCGGTTCTTCTCCACGCCGTCGCGAACCATCTCCTCGACGAGCGCACGATCGTCAGGGTGAATGATGTCCCCCCACGAGACCCTGTGCTCCTCGAAATCGCTGACCGGATAGCCGCTGAGAACTTCCGCCCCTTCGCTTATGAGGGAGAAGGGCCAAGGCGATGTAATGCTGCACCTGTAGACGAGACCCGGCAGATTATCGATGAGCGTCGCAAGCTGGCGCTTGCTCTCGCGCAGTTTCGCTTCAGCGTCGATACGCTCCTCTTCCGCGAGCTTGCGGGCGTGGATGTCATTCGCGACCGTGATGATGGAGACTATTTTGCCCGTATCGTCCCGGACGAAGGAGACATAAACCGCGCACCAGATGGTCGATCCGTCGGGGCGCACATAACGCTTTTCGATCTGGAAAGGCACGCCGCTTCTCAGGCTTTCCTGAAAGATGGCTTTGTTCGCCTCTGCATCCTCGGCATAAGTGAAGTCCTGCATTGGCAGGCCTTCCAGCTCGTCAGGGCTGCGGCCGACGATCTCGCAATAGCGCTCGTTGACCATCAGCACATGAGCGTTCAGATCCCGGTGCAGAATGCCGACTATGGTTTGCCGGAAGACCGTGGCGAGCTGCCTCTCCCTGATACGCAGGGCCTCCGCCGCATTCCGGCGCTCATTGATGTTTCGGAAGATAACCGTCAGGCCCGTATCGACGGGAACGGCATGGACTTCGTACCAGGCGGAAAGCGGTTCGAAATAGGCCTCGAAAACCTGCAGCTTCTTCTCCGATACGGCCCGGCGATAATGATGCTCGAAGATCGAACCCAAGGTCCTCGGAAAGCGCTCCCACAGAATGGAGCCGATGAGATCGCTTTGGGTGCCGAGTTCCCGGCAGGCACGCTCGTTATGATAGATGAAGCGCCATTGGTCATCGAGAAAGAACACGCAATCCGTCGTGCCCTCGACGAAGGCTTGGACATAGCAGGATGGCTGAGCAATAGCGGAGGGCGCGCTGACACGCGATGGTGGGCGAATGCCGAGGGAGAGGCGATGCAGCCAGGAGCGGCCCCAATTACGCATTACTGCACTCGTTGTTATGACCGCGAAAAAACTCCGCAGCCTTGTTCTGCTTGGTCAGTTCCAGCGTTCTGTGATGCCGTCGCAATGAATGACGATAGGATCGGAAAATTATGATGGCCGCTCAACGGGAAAATCAAGCAGAACTTGCCGCGGCGTTTCGGTAAATAGATCAAGAAACGCAGTAACATTCCCGCAAGGGCGCGAGCCCGAAAAGCAAAAAGCCCGGCGTGAACGCCGGGCTTTCGAAATGTCTTTAGAGGACGATCAGTTGAACTTGTAGTTCACGCCGGCGCGGATCACGCCGAACTCCGTGTCGCGACGGATGTTGATGCGATCGGCGAGGGCGTAGTTGTCCTTCGTGTCGAGGTTCACGTAGAGGCCTTCGACCTTCGCGGTGAAGTTGTCGGTCACAGCATATTCCATGCCGCCGCCGACGGTCCAGCCGCCGTTGGTGTCGTTGCTGCGGTGATTGCCGAGCACGGTGTCGAGGCCCTTGTTGCCGCCGATGTCGCCGTAAGCAAAGCCGGCGGTGCCGAACACGAGAGCGCGGTCGAAAGCAACACCGGCGCGGGCGCGGATCGTACCGAAGTAGCCATCCGAGTCACCGGCATAGTAGGTGTTGCCGTAGGACGAGCCCTTGTTGCCGACTGCGGCATACTGAATGTCGGTCTCGGCGCCGATGACGAACATGCCCATCTGGTAGTTGTAGCCAGCCTGAGCGCCGCCGATGAAGCCGCCCTTGCTGCCGCCGCCAGCCACGCCGAAGGCGGGATCGTAATAGCGGCTCGTGCCCGAGCTCCAGCCGTAGCCAGCATTCACACCGGCGTAGAAGCCGCTCCAGGTGAAGATCGGCATCGCGTTATAGGCCGGAGCGGGCGAGTAGCGGGACGGAAGATCGGCGGCCTGAGCGGTCGAAGCGACAATCGCGAGAGCGGCGGTGGCGGCAAGCAGTCCGAAAGCAGAGGTACGCATAACTATATTCCATTGTTGGACACGAATGATGGTAGGCATCTATTGCCCATGCCCTCAGTAATAAAGGCGGATATGCGGTAATTGCAATATGATTACGCGTAATCGTTGCCGACATGCTTGATGATTTATGAACGTTTACTATTCATCAACCATGATCGGGTGGTAATGTTGACGCTGCTTTCATGATGGTGTGCAGATGCGCCCATCAATTGGGCCTTGCGGCACAAAGTTTGAGACAAACTTCAACCCTGCTTCTTCGCGAGGCAGGGTTTTTTCTTGTCCGCAGGGATCAGTCGGTCGAGAGCTTCATCATCGCCTCGGCCCGTCTGGCGATCACATCCACATCCGCGCTCATGAGCAGCGTCTCGGGGCGCAATTCGTCGAGCGAAAACCAATCCGCTTCGAGCGCATCGTCCGCTGCAACGGGTTCGCCGGACAGCCATCGGCAGAGAACCGCGATCAGGATGTAATGCTGCGTGACCGCGCCATCCTCGGCGCGCACCAGAATGTCGAGCGTCGTGATGATGTCCTGCGCTTTTGCCTCGACGCCCGTTTCCTCGCGCAACTCTCGGATTGCCGCCTCGGAAACCGTCTCGCCATATTCGATCTTGCCGCCGGGATATCCCCATAGTCCCGCATCGGGCGGATTGGCGCGGCGCACGAGCAGGGCCCTGTCGTTCTCGATGACGACGGCAATCACTGCCGGGATGGGAGAGGGAACATGAAAAAAGGCTTGGCTCGTCATGGAGCCAAGCCTTATCGCAAATTGGTTGATCTCAATAGAGATCAGCGCTGACGGTGCAGGGTGGACTGAAGCGGCTCGAAGCTCTTCGTCATCCAGCTCACGGTGGTTTCCGCGATGTCCTTCCACTGGGCGGAAGCCGCCTCGAAGGCCTGCCGGGCTGCCTGAGTCTGGGCCTTGAGGGCCGTCTGCAGGTCCGCGCTGTCGAGGGAGCTGCGCCACAGCTCTATGGCCGCATGGCCCTGGCTGTGGAGCGCCTCGATGATCTTGCCGTTCACTTCCAGCGCGCCCTTGGCCGAGACCGTTGCGGATTCGCGCATGGCATGACGAAGGGCATCGCCCTGGCTGCGAACGGTGGAGAAAACCTCCTCGGTCTTCTTCACGGTTTCGACGACGGGGGCAGGGAGCGTCGCGACGGGAGCCACAGGCGCTGCCGCCTCGATCACTTCCACCGTTTCCGCAACCGGCGCCGCCGCCAGCTCGACGAGATCAGCCTTGGGAGCAATTTTCAGGCTCCGGGTTCTGGTCTTCTTCGTTTCCGCCATAGGAACGTCCTCTAAAAGTTTGAGAAGTTACTTCTTCGAAGTGGGCTGCTTCATCGCCGACTGGGCGAGGGAGCCGAATTCCTTCATCTGAGTCTGCATCGCCTCGAACTGCGAGCGGACGAACTCGGCCTGGATCTGCATGGCTTCCTGCACGTCCTTGGCGCGCACCATGCGCTGGGCGAGGTCGAAAGCGGCCGTGAGGTTCTGCTCCGCATAGGTGAAGGTCTTGCGGGTGGCATCCTTGGCGCTGGCCTGAACCGTGTTGGCCGAGCCTTCGAATGTATCGACCGTCTTCTGGGCAGCGCTCATGAAGCCGTCGATGGCCTTGCGGGCCTGCTCGACGCTCTTTTCGGCGAAGTCGCGCATTTCGGCCGGGATTTCGTAGTTCTGGTTCGGGTTCGTCGCCATGGGGCACTCCTCTTGAGGTTGGTCTTGGGGCTGGTATTTGTGCAGTGCAATATCACATTGTGCACCGCAAAATCAACTGGCTTTTCAAGCTTATTATTAAGGTTACCTCTAAGTAAAAGGATTCAAGCCCTTCGTCCCCCCTGCCACCTTGCCAACAATAGTCTAAAACCTCTTCAATAAGGTGACTCTTAAAAGAGGTGAGGGCGAGGCTTTTCATGATCCAGGCCCCGGACCAATACCAGACGATGATCGCGCGGCTTGCCGCCGAACCCGACTTGAGCGTGCTAGCTCAGCCGGACGCTGTCGTTTTGGTGTGGGATAGGGGGATCGACAGGCTGCTCTGGGCTTCGTCCGCCGCACAGGGTCTTCGGGACGCTTTGACGGTCGAGGCGGGCTGGGTCACGTCGGACCTGCGGGCGAAGGACCGGCTGAAGGCCCTGGCTGCCGGCGCGGCGCCGACTGAGGGCGCCCGCATCGAGCGCCTGCGCATCAACCCCGTCCGGCCCTGGCAATCGGTCTCCTGCCTCTGTCGCCTCGCCACGCTCGACGATGGCGAGGCCGTTCTGGTGACGGTGGCCGTGGGTTCCATTCCAAAGCTTCCAGCCCGGCAGGACGAGACCGCGCTACCGGTCGTCCAGCCCGAGCCCGTCGCTGCTGAGGAGCCGAAAGCGGCTCAGGAGAAGCCGCGCGGGCCGATCCGTTTCATCTGGCAAGCCGATGCCGGAATGCGCTTCACGCAGGCCTCACCAGGCCTTGCCCAGGCGGTCGGCCATCGCAGTGGCGATATCGTCGGCCGGACATGGGGTGAACTCACCCGATCCTTCGTCAACGATCCTTTCGACAGCATTGCCGCGCTCACCGAACGCGGTGAGACCTGGAGTGGGCGCACGGTTTTCTGGACCCTCGACGATCCCTCTCAGGAGGTGCCCGTGGACCTCGCCGGCATGGCGRTGTTCGGGGCGGACCGAGAGATCATCGGCTATCGCGGTTTCGGCCTTCTGCGGATGGACGAGCTGCGCAAGCGGGACGCTACGCCGGACGCCCCCAAGAGCGCAGACGAGCCGCCCCAGGCATTCGCGCAAGGCCTCCCCGAAGACGATATTCAGGAGATCTCCGAGGACACGGAAGTTCTAGAGCAAGGCTCAACGGAGCTGTCGGTCGATCCGATGGTCGAAGCCTTCCTGACGGATGCGGCCCTGCCTTTCGCACCGCCGGAGGAGGCGAAGGCCGAAGAGGTGGGCGAGCCCGCTCCCGCGGAAGAAGAGAACTGGTTCGCGAACCTGCGCGACCGCGTGGCGGAAGCACTTTCGACCACGAAGCCGGAAGCCGCGCACGCAGCGGACACTTCAAGTGAGGAAGGCATCCAGCCGCCCAAACCTGAGCAGCCCGCTTCAAGCCTCTCGAATGCCGAACGCCATGCCTTCCGCGAGATCGCGCGTGCCTTGGGTGCGCGCCTGGAAGGTGAGGAGAAGCCTCAGACTTCCGATCCGTCTCCGGCTTTGGCCATCGCGGAGGAGAATGCTCCGTCCCTCGACGCGGAGGACGTTGCCGACGAGCCTGAAGCTCCAGTGGAGCAACCGGAAGAGAAGACGCCGGATTTGCGCGTTCCGGATGACAAGCTTCTCGACAGGCTGCCGATCGGAATCCTCGTTCATCGCGGCGAGCGCATCCTGTTCGCGAACCGCTTCCTCCTCGATCTCACCGGCTATACCGATGCCGACCAGCTCGCCAATGAAGGCGGACTGGTGCAGCTGTTCCGGGATTCTCCCGCGCTCACGGGATCGGATGAGGACGATACCGGCCTTGCACTCACCACGCGCGTGGGCGACGCCATCGCCGTCACCGTCCGCTCGACGGAAACGGAATGGGCGGATGCGCCTGCGCAGCTCATGCTGGTTCGCCGGGCGTTCAGCCAGGAAGCGGCGCAGCTCACACGCGACAGCCGCGTGCTGGAGCTGGAGGCCATTCTCGATACGGCGACCGATGGCGTGATCCTGTTCGATGAGGCGGGCCGCATTCTCTCGCTCAACCGTTCAGCGGAAGCGCTCTTCGGCTATCACCAGCGCGAGGTCGTCGGCAGCGCCATCACGGTGCTCCTGGCACCCGAGAGCCACATGGTTGCGCTCGATTATCTCGAGGGCCTGCGCTCGCCTGGCGTGGCGAGCCTGCTCAATGACGGACGCGAGGTTCTGGGCCGCGAGCGGCAGGGCGGCACGATCCCGCTCTTCATGACCATGGGCTCCGTAGGCGAGGGCGCGAACCGCAAGTTCTGCGCGGTCTTGCGCGACATGACCACTTTCAAGAAGGCCGAGGGCGAGCTCGTCGGCGCCAAGCGTGCGGCGGAAGAGGCGAGCGCGCAGAAATCGGATCTCCTCGCCAAGATCAGCCATGAGATCCGCACGCCGCTCAACGCCATCCTCGGTTTCGCCGAGGTAATGCTGGAGGAGCGTTTCGGCCCCATCGGAAACGACCGATACAAGGAATACCTGCGCGACGTCCACGCCTCCGGCTCGCATGTGATCAGCCTCGTCAACGACCTGCTCGATCTCGCGAAGGTCGAGGCCGGGCGGCTTGAGCTTTCGTTCACAGGTGTGAACCTGAACGATCTCGTCTCGTCCTGCGTCACGCTGCTTCAGCCGCAGGCGGCGCGGGACCGCATCGTGATGCGCATGAGCTTCGCACCCAAGCTGCCGACGGTGGTGGCCGACGAGCGGTCCGTGCGCCAGATCGTGCTCAATCTCGTGTCGAACGCCATCAAGTTCACGGATGCCGGCGGGCAGGTCATCGTCTCGACCGCCATGACCGATCGCGGCGAGGTCGCCTTCCGCGTGCGCGACACAGGCATCGGCATGACGGAGAGCGAGGTCGAAGCCGCGCTTGAGCCTTTCCGGCAGGTCGCCACCTCCCGCAAGCCGGGCGGCACGGGCCTCGGCCTGCCGCTCACCAAGGCTCTCGTCGAAGCGAACCGGGGCGCGCTGCAGATCGCGAGCAACCCGAACGAGGGCACCCTCGTCGAAGTGATCTTCCCGCCCACGCGCGTATTGGCCGAGTAAGCCAGTCAGCCTCGGGGAGTTTGATCCCTGGCGGATCGGCGCTAGCTTGTGGCTGTCACTCACGCTCCCGCGAGACGAAGGATCGCCATGTCTACCTATCGCCTCGATACGCTGTTCTCGCCCCGCTCCATCGCGGTTGTCGGGGTAAGCCCGCGCCCCGGTTCCTTGGGCATGACCTTCCTCAAGAACCTGATCGAGGGCGGCTATGCGGGTGCTCTTTATCCCGTCAATCCGCACCATACGGAGATCAAGGGAAGGCCCTGCCACGCTTCCATCGCCAAGCTTCCGGAAACGCCCGATCTCGTGATCATCGCCGTGCCGCCGGACAGGGTGCTTGAGGTGGTCGAGGATGCGGGCAAGCGGGGCGTCTCGGCGGCCATCATCGCAACGGCGGGCCTCGGCTATGGGCCGGGGAGCCAATCGGAACAGGTCAGGCTCGCCGCGCGGCGCCATGGCCTGCGTATCGTCGGTCCCAACTGCATCGGCATTCTCGCGCCCCGTGCGCGAATGAATGCGAGCTTTGCAGCTCATCATGCCAAACCCGGCGACCTTGCACTGATCTCGCAATCCGGCGCGGTCGCGGTCGGGCTGGTCGAATGGGCGGCGCAAAGGCAGGTAGGCTTCTCGGCCATCGTGTCGCTCGGCGACAAGATCGACGTGGATTTCAGCGACTGTCTGGACTTCTTCTCGGCCGATGCGGGAACGCGCGCGATCCTGCTCTACATCGAGTCCATCGACAACGCGAAGAAGTTCATGTCGGCGGCACGCGCCGCCGCCCGCATCAAGCCGGTCGTCGTGATCAAGGCAGGCCGTCATGCGCTGGGTGCTAAAGCTGCGGCCACGCACACAGGTGCTCTTGCCGGTTCCGACGCGGTTTATGACGCAGCCTTCCGGCGCGCTGGATTGCTGCGCGTGCTCGATCTCGATCAGCTCTTTTCCGCAGCCGAAACGCTTGGACGCCAGAAGCCGTTTCCCGGCAGCCGCCTTGCGGTGCTCACCAATGGCGGCGGTATCGGCGTGCTTGCCACCGACAGGCTGATGGATCTGGGTGGAACGCTCGCGACGATCTCGGATGCGACGCTGGAGAAGCTGAACGCGATCCTGCCGCCCACATGGTCGCGCGCCAACCCGGTCGATATCATCGGTGATGCGGATCCCGCTCGCTATTCGGGCGCGCTCGAGGCACTTCTGACGGATCGCGAGAACGATGCGGTTCTGATCCTCAATGTGCCGACTGCTGTTGCGAGCGCGGTCGATGTGGCGACGGCCGTCACCGATGTAGTCAAGCGCGAACGCGCAAAAGGCATGCGGCAGAAGCCTGTCTTCGCCGCATGGATCGGCGAGGACCCGGATTCCGCACGGGTGTTTGAGCAGGCGCGCATCCCGCATTTCGCCAACGAGGCCGATGCGGTGCGCGGCTTCCTTCAGCTCGTGCGCTACCGCGAGGCGCAGGACCAGCTGATGGAAACACCCGACAGCCTTCCGCACGATTTCGCGCCCGATGTGGAAGCCGCCCGCGCTATTGTCGCCGAGGTTCTTGCGCAGAAACGCCGCTGGCTCAATCCGCTCGAAGTCGATGGGTTGCTGAAGGCCTACGATATTCCCACGGCCCCGGTGTTCCTGGCCAAGAATCCCGACGAGGCTGCCGCTGCCGCGAAGCCCTTATTGGAAGAGGGCGGAACGGTCGCGGTCAAAATCCTGTCGCCGGACATCGTCCACAAATCCGATATCGGCGGCGTGCAGCTCGATCTCACGACGGAAGCCGCCGTTCGCAAGGCAGCCGCCGAGATTTTCGAGCGCGCCGCGCGTCTGCGCCCGCAGGCCTCCGTCACCGGTGTGACGGTGCAGCCCATGGTGCGTCGCGCGAAGGCGCGCGAGCTGATCGTGGGTTTGGCGGACGATCCTTCCTTCGGCCCCGTGGTCCTTTTCGGGCGCGGCGGCACCGCGGTGGAGGTGATCAACGACAAGGCGCTTGCCCTGCCGCCTCTCGATCTCAAACTCGCGGGCGATCTCATTGCGCGGACCCGCGTCTCGCGCCGCCTGAAAGCCTATCGCGATGTTCCCGCAGCCGATGAGCGCGCCATTGCGCTGACCCTCGTGAAATTGGCGCAGCTCGCCGCCGATCTGCCCGAGGTGCGCGAACTCGATATCAATCCGCTGCTTGCCGATCATACCGGCGTCATTGCCGTCGATGCGCGTGTGGTCGTCGCACCGGAAGCGCGCAAGGGTACGGGACACCCGCGCTTCGCCGTTCGGCCATATCCGAAGGAATGGGAGCGCACCATCAAGCTGCGCGACGGACGCACGGCCTTCGTGCGACCGGTCAGGCCGGAGGATGAGGAGGCGTTCAAGCGCTTCTTCGAACAGATCACGCCGGAAGATTTGCGCCTGCGCTTCTTCGCTCCCGTGCGCGACTTCAGCCACACGTTTCTGGCGCGGCTCACGCAGCTCGATTACGCCCGCGCCATCGCCTTCGTCGCCTTCGACGAGGCAACCGGGGAGATGATGGGTGCGGTGCGCGTGCACGCGGATGCCAACCATGAAACCGGCGAATATGGCATCCTCCTTCGCTCGGACCTGAAGGGCCTTGGTCTTGGGTGGACGCTGATGAAGCTCATGATCGAGTGGGCGAAGGTGGAGGGCCTGCGCGAGATCGAGGGGCAGGTGCTGCGCGAAAACACCACCATGCTCGACATGTGCCGCAGCCTAGGCTTTTCCATCCGCATCGATCCGGACGAGCCTGAGCTGCGGATCGTGAAGCTGCCGATCGCGACGATCGAGGAACCGGGCAAGCTCGCCGAGCCGGCTTGAAAACAATGCGGGCAGCGGATGAGATCACATCGCGCTGCCCGGCAATAAAATAAAGCTGTTGTCTGCTGACTTAGTGGTCGTCTTCGAGACCGCCGATATGCTTCTGGGCGTAGAGTTCGACGCCGACCTGCTCGACGAGGTTGAGCTGGGTTTCGAGGAAGTCGATATGGCCTTCCTCGTCCTTCATCAGCTCTTCGAAGAGGTTTTTTGAAACTCGGTCGCCGATGCTCTCGCAATAGGCGGCGGCTTCGCCGTAGAGGTTGCGGGCATCGTATTCGGCGGCGAGATCGGCTTCCAGGATCTCCTGGATGCTTTGGCCGATGCGCAGCGGGTCGAGCACTTRCAGATTGGCGAAGCCATCAAGGAAAATGATGCGCTCGATGAAGCGATCCGCGTGGTGCATCTCCTCGATGGATTCCTTGCGCCACTGCTTGGCCAGTTCCTTGTAACCCCAATCGTCCAGCAGCCGGTAATGCAGCCAATACTGGTTGACCGCCGTCAGCTCGCTGCGCAGGCCGCGATTGAGATACTCGATAACCTTCGGATCGCCCTTCATCATACCCTCACGTCAAGACGGCGCCTGGAAGCGCCGGTCCTTCTTTAGAGGATTTGTGAACTAGAGGGGAAGCCCCTTTGTTCAAAGGGTAGGTTCTGCAGCAGCTTTTTCGAGGGAGGCCGGACAGCATCCACGTTGGCAGGCGGCGATGGGCTCCACACCGGCTTCTGCCAGCGCCTTGTCCATGATGGACCGGATCGTACGTGCACAGCGACCGCAATTGGGGCTGCAGCCCAGGCAGCGATAAACCTGCGCGGGGGTGCGCGGGCATTCGGGGCCAGGCTTTAGGCAAGCCTTCACGTCGCCATCGGAGAGGATGTTGCAGGAGCAGACGATCATGGAATTCTAGTTTAGAATGATTAAAAACTACTTGAGATTTCAAAGACTTAACGTGAATCTCCGGCGAGCGCTAGCCCTTACGGGCGCGCCGAGTTGTCACGCTTGTGAAATATCCGTCAGTCCAGGCGTCGGAACAACTCAGGATAATCCCGTACGAACCCATCCGCATCGATGGGCAGGTCTGCCGTGAAGCCGTTTTCCAGGCTTTCGAAACGGTAGAGAGAGGGGGCAAGCACCGTGTAACGCTGCTCCGCGACGGAAACCGTCAGTTCCGGCACATCGATGTAGCAAAGGCGCAGGTCCAGGCTCTTGCCCTCTTTAAGATCGAGGCGGCGGATCGGCAGGGTGTTGGTGAGGGGCGTCGCCTGGATATCGATGTCGATGCAGCCCTGAAGATCGGGCCGGGCGGCACCGTCCATCTGCCAATGCCCATGGCCGTCGCTTTCCAAGTGAAGCACATGACCTGATGTGGTGCGAAGCTGCGCCTCCCGCGTGTGCCAGGTCGCATCGAGCCTGATCCGATAAGTGAGGCCGAAGCGGGCCTCATCCTTCGCGCCGATCACGATGCCCGAGATATCGAGGCCGCCATCGGCGGGCCGCACGTCCAGGTGCTCCATGCCGGCCTCGCAGCCGTCCCAGGCCGACCAGCGGATGGTGCGGAAGATCAGGTTGGACAAAGGCATCGTCTAGCCTCACGACATGGTTGCACGATCGCTCCAAGATTTTTGGGCAGGCGCGAGACAATGTTGAGACCGAGCCTTTAATCACGCACCACCACCACATGCAGCCTGCGGGGGCCATGGGCGCCGAGCAGCAGGGTCTGCTCGATATCGCCCGAGCGGGAAGGGCCGGTGATGAAATTCACGGTTCGCGGCATGCTGCCTTTGCCGAAGGCGAACCGCACCCGGTTCCAGACGGATTCGTAATCGCCCGCGATGTCCTTGGCCGAGACGACGATGATGTGGTTGTCCGGCAGGAAATTGAGGGTGGAGGGGTTTTCCGCGCCCGACACCATGGCGAGGGTGCCGGTTTCCGCCACGCCGCCGAAGGCATGGCTTACCGCATTGAGATCCTGCCCTTCACTCGGGCCGTGCGACATTTCGAGCGTCGTATCGGCCCAGGGCATCGCCACGAGACGTGGATCGTCGCCCATGCGCAGCGTCGCGGGCAGGTTGTGATTGCGCAGGAAGAGAGCAATGGATTGTGGAACTTCAGCAGCAGAGGCCACCTCCGTCACTGTTGCAAGCGAGGCTTCCGCCTGCATCTTGAACAGGGCGATCCGCTCATCGCCCTGAACCTGTCCGCGTTTCGGGATCACGCCCTTCGGCGCGCGTTCCAGCCTGTCCTGCACGATCTGGCGGCGGATGGTCTCTTGGCCCTTCACGCCTAGGGAACGGCGGATATTGGCGAAGATATCGTCGCGGGCGCTCATGCGGTCCGTCCCTTGCGCTCGCGCTGCCAACGCGCCTGGAATGTCTCGCCCTGCGGTGCCGGGAAATCGCGGTACTTCGTCCAACCCTTCGCAAGCGGCAGCCATGCGAAGCGGCCGCGCTGGTGGCCTGCAAAGCCGAGCGTCGCCATCGCGGCACGAGTGGCGAAACGATAGAGCGCCGGGCGCTTGGCGAAGAAGCCCCAGAGGCTCAAGCCCGAACGCACGGTAGCGGGCGTGAGGTGGCGCTCGAATTCTCGCTCGCGCCAGTGGCGCATGAGTTTCGGCAGGGGAATACGCACCGGGCACACGCTCTCGCAGCGTCCGCAGAAGGTAGAGGCGTTGGGCAGGTGGCCCGCCTTGTCGACGCCGATCAGGGACGGCGTGAGCACCGCGCCCATAGGGCCGGGATAGACCCAGCCGTAAGCGTGACCGCCGACCGCGTGATAGACCGGGCAATGGTTCATGCACGCGCCGCAGCGAATGCAGCGCAGCATCTCCTCGAAGCTCGTGCCGAGCATGGAGGAGCGGCCGTTGTCGATGATGACCACGTGATAATTCTCAGGCCCATCCGCATCGGTTGGGCGGCGCGGACCTGTCGAGAATGTGGTGTAGACTGACATCTCCTGGCCCGTCGCGGAGCGCGCCAGCACGCGCAGCAGCTGGCTCACGTCTTCGAGCGTCGGCACGAGCTTTTCGAGGGAGGCGAGCACGATGTGGGTCTTCGGCAGGATCTGCGTGAGATCGCCGTTGCCCTCGTTGGTCACGATAATCGACGTGCCGGTTTCGGCCACGAGGAAGTTGGCGCCGGTAATGCCCACATCGGCGGCGAGAAAACGCTCACGCAAGACGGCACGCGCTTCGGTGAGCAGTTGCACCGGCTCGGAGAGATCGCGCTTGGCGTCGAGATGCGTGTGGACGCGCCGGAAATCCTGCTCCACCTGGGTGGCGTTGAGATGAACGGCGGGCGCGATGATGTGGCTCGGCAGCTCGTTGCGGAGCTGGATGATGTATTCGCCCAAATCGGTTTCGACGGGCGTGATTCCGTTCGCCTGGAGATAGTGATTGACCCCGATCTCCTCGGAGATCATCGACTTGCCCTTGGTGACGGTCTTGGCATCAACCTCGCGGCAGATGTCGAGAACGATCTTGCAGGCCTCGTCCGCGTTGCGGGCGAAATGCACATGCCCGCCGGAGGCCTTCACCTTCTCCTCATAGGCTTCGAGATAAAGATCGAGATGCTCGAGAGTGTGGTTCTTGATGTCCCGCGCGGCGTCGCGCAGGTCCTCGAATTCCGGCAGCTTGTCGGCGGCGGCCTGGCGCTTGTCGATGAAGCCTTGCTTCACGTTGCCGAGCGCCTTCTGCAACTGCGCATCGTCGAGAGCGCGCGCCGCGTTCTGCTTGAACTGGGGGGAGGTGGAATGAACGCTCATGGCTGCTTCGTCGCCTGCGCTTTCGCCATGCCGATGGGCGGCTCATCCGTCATACCCGCCAGCACTTCGGCGACATGACGCACCTCGATGGGCTTGCCCTCGCGGCTGAGCCGGCCGGCCATGTTCATGAGGCAACCGAGATCGCCCGCGAGCAGGGTGTGCGTTTTCGCGTCTTCGACATTCTTCGTCTTGGCTTCCACGATGGCGCCGGAAATGTCGCTGTATTTCACGGCGAAGGTGCCGCCGAAGCCGCAGCAGACATCGCTGTCCTTCATCTCCACGATGGTCAGGCCGTCGATGCTGGCGAGCAACTGGCGCGGCTGGGTCTTCACCCCGAGCTCACGTAGGCCCGAGCAGGAATCGTGATAGGTCACCGCGCCGTCGAAAGTGGCGGCGACGCCTGAGATTCCGAGCACATCCACCAGAAAGCTCGTGAGCTCGTGAGTCTTTGCCGCAAGCACATCGGCTTTCGCGCGCCAGTTCGGGTCTTCCTCGAAGAGTTCCGGGTAATGTGCCTTGATCATCCCGGCGCAGGAGCCGGAGGGAACGACTATGTAATCATAGCCCTGAAAGGTGTCGATCATCCGCATCGCCAAGTCGCGGGTGGTGCCCCGGTCGCCGGAATTGTAGGCGGGCTGCCCGCAGCAGGTCTGCACCGGCGCCTCGACGATGCAGCCGACATCCTCCAGAAGCTTCACGGCCGCGAAGCCTACGGACGGGCGCATCAGATCGACGAGGCAGGTGACGAAAAGGCCAACCCGAGGGCGGCCGTTGCGTTCAGGGTTCACTGGTATAACCACTCCAAAGACAGCCTACACCATCATCGTTCCTTGGAATTGGTCAAGAGGACGAAAGATACTGCTCACCTGAAGCAGGCTCTGTGCAGCGACAAGTTCATAGGCGCTACGGGATGTGACAGAGCACACCGTGCTCTTCGTCAACAATGATGTTACGTTTCAAAAAAATGAAACGGCCTGCTTATGGGCATGACATTTCAGGATTGACGAAATGACGTCACTTTTTCGGCTCTTCCGGCTTGGGGCCTTCATCCTCGGCTTTGCAGCCCTGCCAGCCATGGCCGCCTCGCGCGCCCCTCTCACGCCCGCCGCTGAGCGTACCCTCGTCGCTTATGTGGAATGGGTCTACGACGTGAAGCTCGACAGCGCTCAGAAGGAGCCTGTTCTGGCGGTGTTCCGCAAGGAATGGCTCGGTTCCGACGAGACCTATCGGAACGTGAAGAACGTCATCGAGATGTATGAGCGCTCGCGGCGCATGCCGGAGGGCGAGGCCGTCAGCGCGCGCATCGTCGCCTTCTCCCAGGCCTGGCCGATGATGTATGCCGCCCGTCAGTTTCCGGACGTCAATGCGGTCATGACGGCTTATCTGGCCCAGCATCGCATCCTTGCCGATGGCCAGCCGCCGCTGAGCGAGGAGATCGCGGACGCCAAGGCGAAATATGTCCAGTTCACCCTGAAGGAGGGTTCGGGCGGGGCCATCGACCTCGATCTGGAAGCCCTCAAGGCGCAACTGGTGAAGAGCTATCCGTCGCTCTCCGCTGACGAGCAGAAGAAGACCGTTCACGCCATGGGTCAATGGGCTGAGCTTCATTACGGCTGGCCCACCATGTCCGAGGGCGAGCGCAACGATCATCGCCGGCAATGGCGCCGGCAGGCCGAGCAGCTCTATCCGGATGCCGTCGCGCAGATGCCGCCGCTTCCCGGCGAGGGCACCGGGGACAAGTCTTCCGGCAAGGAACGGAGCATCGTCGGCATCCTCGATCAGTATCAGACCGATGTAAAGAAGGTCGATGAGAAGCGCGCCGCCGAGATCGAGGCCGCGTTGAAATCCATGCCCGAGCCTCCGGTCGAGCCGTCCACGGGCAATGCGGACCTGGACAAGTTCAAGGCCGCGCAGCGCAAGGTACTGATGGATCAGATGAAGACCCAGATGATCAGCAACATGCTCAGAAGCCAGCATGAATCGCGAATGGGCATCATCCGCAACATGCCGGGCGCGCCGCAATATCAATGGGTCTGGACCTACCGGTAGTCCGGCCTCGTCGATCCGGGCTCTACAGAATAAGGAAGGCCGCCTCGAAGGGCGGCCTTTTCTTGTGATACCAAGTCTCAGCGGCCCGCTTACTGCGCCTTCTTCCCCGATGCGTCGAACTGCTTCAGATAGGCAACCAGATCGTTGATCTTCTGTTCGTCCTTGAGGCCCGCAAAGATCATCTTGGTGCCGGGGATCTTGGCCTTCGGGTTCTGAATGTACTCGCGGAAGGTGGGCTCATCCCAGGTGATGCCCGAATTCTTGTTGGCGGGGGAGTAGTTATAGCCTTCGACGGAGCCGGAATGGCGCCCGATCAGGCCGTTCAGAACCGGGCCGACAGCGTTTTTGGCGCTCTCGCCGATCTGATGGCAGGCCCGGCACTGGGCAAAGACCTTCTCGCCGGCAGCGGCATCCTGGGCCTGGGCCTGGGTGAGCCCGGCGAGGAGCAGGGCGGCGGTGAAGACGACGGTACGCATCGAAAACTCCTTTGCTGGACTAAGCTCTCTTTTCAACAGCGTATCGACGGAAGCACAAAACCGGGTCCATATTTCCGTGCGATAGGCTAGAGAGATTCTACATTATTGGAAAACTGCCCCAAGGCCAGGTACCTTGTCGAGAGAGGCAGCCATGCCGAGAATGCAGCCTATAACCGCCCAGGGAGGGTGCCATGACGATTGCATTTCCCAAGCCGGACGAAGCGATTCTGTCGCGCCGGAAGGAGATCATCGAGGGGTTGGGGCGACTTGTCCCATCCGAGGCCCTCATCGTGACGGAGGATGAGCGCCGCGCCTTCGAGACGGACGGCCTGACCGCCTATCGTCGGGTGCCGCTTGCCGTGGTGCTGCCCTCGACCACAAGCCAAGTCTCCGAGATCATGCGGTTCTGCAACGAGCGCGGCGTCAAGGTCGTGGCCCGCGGGGCGGGAACCTCGCTTTGCGGCGGTGCGATCCCGCAGGAGGATGCCATCGTGCTCGGTGTCGCCAAGATGAATCAGGTGATCGACGTCGATTTCGAGAATCGCACGGCTAGGGTCCAGTCGGGCATCACCAATCTCGGCATCAGCCAGGCGGTGTCCTATGAGGGCTTCTTCTACGCCCCCGACCCGTCGAGCCAGCTCGCCTGCACGATCGCCGGCAACATCGCCATGAATTCGGGCGGCGCCCATTGCCTGAAATACGGCGTGACCACCAACAACCTGATGGGCGTCACCATGGTGATGCTCGACGGCACGGTGGTGGAGATAGGCGGCGATGCCCTCGACAGCGCGGGCTACGATCTGCTCGGCCTCATCTGCGGCTCCGAGGGGCAGCTCGGCATTATCACGGAAGCGGTGGTGCGGATCCTGCGCGCGGCGGAAGGGGCGCGGCCCGCGCTCTTCGGCTTCAACACCGTGGAGGATGCGGGCGCATGCGTCGCCGCGATCATCGGTGCGGGCATCATTCCGGTGGCGCTCGAATACATGGACAAGCCCGCGATCCAGATCTGCGAGGCCTTCGCCCATGCGGGCTATCCGCTGGATGTGGAAGCCATGCTGATCTGTGAGGTGGAAGGGTCCGATCAGGAGATCGACGACATGCTCCGGCGCATCGTTGCCATCGCGGAACCCTTCAAGCCGAAGACCATAAAGGTCTCGCAATCGGAGGCCGAGAGCGCGGCGATCTGGAAGGGCCGCAAGTCAGCCTTCGGCGCCACGGGGCGTGTGGCCGATTACATCTGCATGGACGGCACCATCCCCACGGGCCAGCTGCCTTATGTGCTCAAGCGCATCGATGAGATCGCGAAATCCTACGGACTCGGCGTCGCCAACGTGTTCCATGCGGGCGACGGCAATCTCCATCCCCTCGTCATGTTCGACACCAATAAGCCGGGCGAGATGGAAAAGGCCGAGAAGGCGGGCGAGGATATCCTGCGTCTCTGCGTCGAAGTCGGCGGTTGCCTTACCGGTGAGCACGGGGTCGGCATTGAGAAGCGCGATCTGATGACGGAGCAGTTCAACCCGGTCGATCTCGCTCAGCAGATGCGCGTGCGCGGCGTGTTCGATCCGCTCTGGCTGCTCAACCCCGCAAAAGTGTTTCCCCTGGAAGGAAGGCTCGCCGCGTGACGACTCATAACCCCCGCGACGAGCAGGACGCCTCGGTCATCATCCGCGAAGCCTCGGAGAAGGGCACGCTGCTCAGCGTATCCGGCCAGGGCACCAAGGCCGGGATGGGCCGCCCGAACCAGACGGATGCCTCCATCTCGTCCGCTTCCATGAGCGGCGTGACGCTCTACGAGCCGGCCGAGATGGTGATTGCCGCCCATAGCGGCACGCCGGTTTCCGAAGTGGTTCGGACGCTGGCGGCGAAGGGCCAGCAATTGCCCTTCGAGCCGATGGACTATCGGCCGCTTCTGGGCGCCAGGGGCGAGCCGACCATCGGCGCGGTGGCGGCCATGAACATTTCCGGCCCGCGCCGGATCATGGCGGGCGCCGCCCGCGACAGCCTCATTGGCGTGCGCTTCGTCAATGGGCGCGGCGAAGTGGTGAAGTCAGGCGGGCGGGTGATGAAGAATGTCACCGGACTCGATCTCGTGAAGCTTACGGCCGGGTCCTGGGGCACGTTGGGCTTCCTGACGGAAGTGACCTTCAAGGTGCTGCCCAAGCAGGAGCGCATGGCGACCCTCGTCCTGCGCGGTCTCAACGACCGGCAGGCCATCGAGGCTCTGTCGCAGGCTCTAGGCTCGCCCTTCGACGTGACGGGCGCAGCGCATATCCCGTCCAAGGACCGGCAGGGCGCCACCACGCTCATCCGCCTCGAAGGATTTTCCGTGTCCGTCGATTACCGCCTGGGCGAACTCAAGCGGCTCCTCAAGCGCGCGACCTTCATGGACATCCTGGAGGGCAGGGGCGCGGAAGCCTTATGGCAATCGGTGCGCGATGCCACAATGTTCAACGACAACGATCGGGCCATCTGGCGCGTCTCGACGGCGCCGACGCGCGGTCCCGATTTCGCGGCCCACATCGCCCGCTCGCTCGATGCGCAGTGGTTCTACGATTGGGGCGGCGGCCTTCTGTGGATCGCCACGCCGGTCAATGGCGATGCGGGTGCCGCAATCATGCGTGAAGCGACCCGCGAGTTCGGCGGCCATGCGACGCTGGTGCGAGCCCCCGCGGAGATCCGCTCCAGCATCGATGTGTTCGAGCCGCAGTCGGATGCGATCATGGCCCTGACGAAAAGCATCAAGGCCTCCTTCGATCCGGCGGGTATCCTCAATCCGGGCCGGATGTATGCGGGAGTTTGATGTGAGTAGTGCTGTTCTCGCAAGTCGTCCTGCCCGCAAAGGTCTGTCCCCCGTCGTTTATGTCAGCCTCGCGGCAGGAATGATTGCGCTTACCGCGCTCATCCTCTTCGCCATGGGCCGCACGCCGATCTGCACCTGCGGCACGGTCGAGCTTTGGCACGGGGTCGTGCGCGATTCCGGCAACTCGCAGCACCTGACGGATTGGTATACGCC
Source organism: Microvirga sp. P5_D2 (assembly GCF_054049475.1). NCBI lineage: Bacteria > Pseudomonadati > Pseudomonadota > Alphaproteobacteria > Hyphomicrobiales > Methylobacteriaceae > Microvirga > Microvirga sp. P5_D2. Next base: position 29,054 of record NZ_JBFUMH010000032.1, read on the forward strand.
GTCCCACATCATCCATGGGTTCCTATTCTACGCGGGCATCTGGCTCGTGGGACATCTGCGTGGAAAACACCTGCCGTTCGGCGCGGCGCTTCTGATCGCCATCGGCATTGAGGCCGCGTGGGAGATCGTCGAAAACACCAGCCTGATCATCGACCGTTACCGTGCGACGAATATCGCTCTCGACTATTACGGCGACAGCATCATCAATTCCGTGTTCGACATCCTGGCGATGATCGCCGGCTTCACGCTGGCGAAGATTCTGCCGGTCTGGGTGACGATTGTTGCGGCCGTGCTGATGGAAGTGATCGTCGGCTACTGGATTCGGGACAATCTCGCACTCAATATCATCATGCTGATCTATCCTCTTGATGCCATCAACCAATGGCAATCGGCGAGCTGAGCAAGAACCATGCAAACGAACTTCACGCCCGATCAGCTGAAAGATTCCGCTACCGCTTCGTCCGAGAAGATCCTGCGGACCTGCGTGCATTGCGGCTTCTGCACCGCGACCTGCCCGACCTATCTGCTGCTCGGCGACGAGCTCGATTCACCGCGCGGGCGCATCTATCTCATCAAGGACATGCTGGAGAGCGGCAAGCCTGCCTCGCCCGAGGTGGTGAAGCACATCGACCGCTGCCTCTCCTGCCTCTCCTGCATGACCACCTGTCCCTCGGGCGTGCATTACATGCACCTCGTCGATCATGCCCGCTCTTATATCGAAGCGACCTACAAGCGCCCCTGGCATGACCGGTTGCTGCGCTCGGTGCTGGCGAAGGTGCTGCCCTATCCCAGCCGCTTCCGCTTCGCCATGGGTGCTGCCATCCTGGCAAAGCCCTTCCAGGGCGTCATCGGCGCTCTGCCGCTCCTCGGCAATCGCCTCCAGGCGATGATCGATCTGGCGCCGGCGCATGTTCCGGCCCGCTCGCCCTTCAGCGATCCCGGCACGTTCGCGCCGGAAGGCGAGCGCAGGGGGCGTGTCGCCATCCTGTCCGGCTGCGCCCAGCCGGTGCTCAAGCCCGGCTTCAACCAAGCGGCCGTGCGCCTTCTCAACCGCCATGGGATCGAGGTGGTGCAGCCGAAGGGGGAGGGGTGCTGCGGCGCCCTGGTCCACCATATGGGCCGCGACGAGGAGGGGCACTCCTTCGCCAAGCGCAACATCGACGCTTGGATCGCCGAGATGGACGGCGAGGGCTTGGACGCCATCGTCATCACGGCGTCCGGCTGCGGCACGACGATCAAGGATTACGGCTTCATGTTCCGGGACGACCCGGATTATGCCGAGAAGGCCGCCCGGGTCTCAGGGATAGCCAAGGATATTACGGAATACGCCCTGTCCCTCGACCTCATGGAGCCCGTACGCGAGACCGATCTGGTAGTCGCCTATCATTCCGCCTGCTCCATGCAGCACGGTCAGGCGATCCGCACCGAGCCCAAGACCCTGCTCAAGCAGGCGGGCTTTACCGTGAAGGACGTGCCGGAAGGGCATATCTGCTGCGGCTCGGCGGGCACCTACAACCTGCTCCAGCCGGAGATCGCCGCCCAGCTCAGGGCCCGCAAGGTGGCCAATATCGAGCGCACCAAGCCAGACCTCATCGCCACCGGCAATATCGGCTGCATGACCCAGATCGGGAAGGGAACCGAGATCCCTATCGTCCATACGGTCGAGCTTCTGGACTGGGCAACCGGCGGGCCGATGCCGGAAACCCTTGAGAAAGCAGGATTCGAGAGCCGGGTCTCCCGACCGTTAACCATAGCCGCCGAGTAAATCCGCCACAGGGTTGCGCAACGAAATTTTGTTTTCCTCCAGCCTGACTCTAGGTTAAAAGACTCTGACAGAGTGAAATTTCAGGCGTGAAGGGGCGGCACCATGTCTTCGGGTTGGACGTCTTTCAGAAACCGTTTCGGCAACAAGAGGCCAGAGGATGAGGTGTTGAACGTTCTGCCCGGGCAGAGCGATTCCGCCTTGCCGATGTCGGCTGCCGCCGCTCCCTCGGCAAAGAACGAGGTCGTCGTGGCTCGCCACAACGCTCCCCTCGATTCCGTCGGCCAGAAGAACGAGCTGATCCGCGTCCGCTTCGCCAACATGATCGACCGGCTGGAGGAAATCCGCTCCCTCAAGGAGGACTTTGCCCTCCTGAACGAGCCGGTGAACGAGCTGATCCGCTCCTATCCCCAGCTTCAGTCGCGCCTGATGGAGACGGAGGCCGTGCTCAAGCAGGAGAGCGAGACCACCGCGGCGCTCCGCCGGGAGCTCGGTGATCTCAACGCGGTCCATGCCCGCGCGATGGACGACCTCTCCGCGACGGTTTCCCAGCTGCGCAAGGCCGAGTCCAAGACCCGCGAGCAGGAATCGCATATCGAAGACCTGCGCCTGAACGTGAAGGACAAGGAAGCGATCGTCACCGACCTGGACAACCAGCTCGCCATCGAGACGGAGCGCGCCCGCAACATCACGGAAGAAAATCAGGCCCTGCGCCTGGAGGCCCAGGAAGCGGATCAGACGGTCGCCCGCGCCGAGCGCGAGCTGATCGAGACCCGCGAGCGCAACGGCCTCCTCGACCACGAGGTGAAGCGCCTGCAGAAGGTCGCCGAGGAGCAGAACTACCGTCTCTCCAGCCTCACCAACCGCTACGGCGAGATAGAGACACAGCTGGAGGCAACCCGTCAGCGTGCCTCCGAGCTCGAGAGCAAGCTCATGTCCGAGCAGGTGCTGCGCCAGCGCCTCGAGACCCAGCTCGATTCCGAGCGCTCCTCGCACCAGACCGACCTTTCGGCCCTGGATATGAAGATCGAGGGTCTCAACTCGCGTCTTGCCGCCACGGACAAGATCCTGGCTCATACCCGCGACCAGCTGCGCGACAAGAACGAGGCACTTCGCGGCGTCGAGCGCGGCCTGAAAGAGACCACCATCGAGAAGAACACCCTCGACCGCCGCCTCGAAGCGACCCAGCAGGAGGTCGAGCGCCAGGTGGCCATGGTCAACGAACTCCAGCGCTCGCGCATCGAGCTGCAGGAGCGCGTCGAGATGCTCAACAAGGCCATTGCGGCCAAGGACTTCCAGATCGAAAGCTCCGACAACAAGTTGTCGAGCCTCACTGAGCGTAACGACCAGATCACAAAGCGCTTCGAGCAGGAGCGCAACACCCTCGAAGCAGCCAACCGCCGCCTCACAGAAGAGCTGCAGAACGAGAAGGCCGAACGCGCGCTCGTGCAGGGCGGCCTGGAGATCGCGCGCGAAAGCCGCATCAAGATCCAGAAGAAGTACATCGCCCTGCGCAAGAAGACCCGCCTCGACGCGCAGGATGACGATGGCCTCATCGAGGATGATGAGGTCGAGACGAATGTCCATCCGCTGAAATCGACGGATGGTGAGTAAGTAAAAAGCCCTGCGATTGCGGGGCTTTTTCATGTTGGGGCTTAGGCAGTCCTCACTAAGCTATGCCGCTTGCGCCCTGCGGTCAGCATGAGTGCGCCGTCACGCAGATGCGCCGTTGTCGCAACCGCGTTCTCGTCGGTGAGCGTGTCTCCGTTGAGCTTGGCGCCGCCACCCTTGATCAGTCGGCGCCCCTCGCTGCGTGATGCGGCAAGGCCCGTCCGATGCAGAAGGGCGGCCACCGGAATGCCTGTATCGAGATCCGCCGCAGGCACCTCGATGCTCGGCAGGCCTTCGGCGGAGGTTCCTTCCGAGAATGTGCGGCGCGCCGTCTCCGCCGCATCCTGCGCGGCGGCGTCCCCGTGGGCGAGGCGCGTCACCTCCGTGGCGAGGATCTGCTTCGCCTCGTTGATGTTGGCGCCTTGCAGCCGTGCCAGCCGCTGCACTTCGTCGAGCGGCAATTCGGTGAAGAGGCGCAGGAAGCGGGCGACGTCGTCGTCCTCCGTGTTGCGCCAGAACTGCCAGAACTCGTAAGGGGACAGCCGGTCGCTGCTGAGCCACACCGCGCCGCCTGCCGTCTTGCCCATCTTGGTGCCCGACGAGGTGGTGAGCAGCGGCGTCGTCAGGCCGAAGAGCTGGCGCTGGTCGATGCGCCGGGCGAGTTCGATGCCGTTGACGATGTTGCCCCATTGGTCCGACCCGCCCATCTGCAGCACGCAACCTTGCCGGCGCGACAATTCCAGAAAGTCGAAGGCCTGCAGCACCATGTAGTTGAACTCCAACAACGTTAGCGGCTGCTCGCGTTCGAGCCGCTGGCGCACGCTGTCGAAGCTCAGCATGCGGTTGATGGTGAAATGCGTGCCGAAGTCGCGCAGGAACGGCAGGTAGCGCAGCGGATCGAGCCAGTTTGCATTGTTTACCATCACCGCATCGGTCGGCCCGTCGCCGAAGGTGAGGTATTGCGAGAATACCGTCTTCAATCCGCCGATGTTGTGCGCGATCTGCGCGTCATCGAGGAGCGGGCGGCTGGTGTCGCGAAAGCTCGGATCGCCGATCTGCGTGGTGCCGCCGCCGATCAGAATGATCGGCTTGTGGCCTGATTTTTGCAGCCAGCGCAGGGTCATGATCGGAAGCAGATGCCCCGTGTGCAGGCTGTCCGCCGTAGCATCGAAACCGATATAGGCCGCAATAGGCCCGGCGCGGAGCGTTTCATCGAGCGCTGCGAGGTCGGTGCATTGATGGATGAAGCCGCGCTCCGTGAGCGTCTTCAGAAAGGAGGATTGTGGGGTCGTCATCGGGGTCTCCTGGGGCTTTTTCGAAAAGCCGAATTCCGGAGACCGATCCAGAAATGAAAACGCCGCCGGAATGCGGCGGCATGGATCGTAAGGTCGCAACCAAACGCAGCCGCCCTATGGGGACGGCGTATAATAGCTGAAGAAGGTGGCGCGGCTTGTGATCATGGCGCGGTTGTAACGCTTCCGGCGTTTCGCGTCAATCGCGATGAGTGTACGGCCCCTTGGCAGGCAAGGGAGGAAACTCCACTTGTGCAGCATGTCGGCTCCTGTTGAGAGCCTGTCCGGTGGCTTGCCAAAGCGTGCGGCCGCCAGCATTCAAATGACGCCGGCGCGAGACCGGCCTGACCCAGCAACGAAGGATCCCAGCAATGGCCTCTCATCCTGCATTTGCCCAGAACCGAGTTGCGGTCATCACCGGAGCCGCCAGTGGCATCGGCTTGGCGGCTGCCAAGCGCCTCGCCAGCTTGGGCATGAAGGTTTGTCTGGCGGATCTGCCAGGTGATGCACTTCAGCAAAGCGCTGCGGAGGTTGCGTCGCTCGCCGGTGATAAAAATGTGCTCGCCGTTGCTACCGATGTGGGCAAGCGCGAGGCGTTGGAGCATTTGAAGGAGCAGGTTTACTCCGCCTTCGGCGAGGTCGCCGTGCTCATGAATAATGCCGGCATCGAAGGCAGCGGCGCGATCTTCGGCGATCCGCAACGCTGGCGTTCCATTCTTGAAACCAACCTGTGGGGCGTCATCCATGGAGTGCAGGTATTCGCTCCCGCCATGCTCGATCAGGGCAATCCTTGCGCCATCATCAATACGGGGTCGAAGCAGGGCATCACCACCCCTCCGGGCAACACGGCGTACAATGTCTCCAAGGCAGGCGTGAAGGTGTTCACGGAAGCGCTGGCGCATGAGTTGCGCAACAGACCGGACAGCAAGGTGACGGCGCACCTCTTCATTCCAGGCTTCGTCTACACAGGGCTCACGAAGGCGCGAGGCGTCGCGGAAAAGCCCGCAGGCGCATGGACATCGGATCAGACAGTCGACTTCCTGCTGTCTTCCATCGAGCGCGGCGACTTCTATGTCCTTTGCCCTGACAACGAGACCACGCGCGAGACGGACGAGAAGCGCATCCGTTGGGCTGCGGACGATATCATTCAGAACCGTCCCGCATTGTCCCGCTGGCACCCGGACTACAAGGATGCCTTTGCGAAGGTGATGGAGGAATGACGACGGATTCCGCATCAATCTTCGATGCCACAAAATTTCGCCAAACCGTGCAGGCCTCCCTCGATGCCCATGTGGCGGCCTTCGGCATCGAGCCCGGACGCCATGTCCTGCTGCGGCGCCAGCTTGCGGATAGGGACGATATCCATTCACGGCGGACCTTTCCCGGCCACATCACCAGCTCGGCCTTCATTATGGACGAAGCCGGAAGGCGCATTCTTCTCATCCACCACCGCTCCTTGGGGCGCTGGCTCCAGCCGGGCGGGCATTACGAGCCGCCGGACGATCTCGCGCAATCGGCCCTGCGGGAGGCGTTCGAGGAAACGGGCGTGGAGGGGCTGAGGCTGGATTCCTGGCACGCCGCCTCCGGCATCCCGGTCGATATCGACAGCCATCTTATTCCGGCCCGCCCGGCGCGCGACGAGCCGGAGCATTGGCACCACGATTTCCGCTATATCGTCAGGGCGGCAGGAGTTAGCGGAATCCGTCCGGATTTCGCCGAGGTGCACAATGCCGAATGGCGTGGCCTCTCGGAGCTCGAGGCGATTGCGCCGCAAGCCTTACGCAATCTGTCGAAGCTTGGTCTGGCACACCTCTAACAATCCTGAAGGCTGCGCTTACATCTGATTTGAGATCACATTGGTCGTGAGGAGGCTTGCCATGAACGAACAGGAACGCGAGGTCATTTCCGATATCTTCCGACGCCTCGAGCAGGTGGCGAACCAGCCGCGCGATCCGGAAGCCGAGCGCTTCATCGCCGAAAAGCTTCGCCAGCAGCCCTATGCGCCTTATGCGATGGCGCAGGCGGTCTTCGTTCAGGAACAGGCGCTCGCCAATCTCCAGGCCGAGAACGAGCAGCTGCGCGCCGAGCTCGATCAGGCCAGCCGGCAGCCGCAGCAGGGCAGTTTCCTGTCCAGCATCTTTGGCGGCGCCCGTCCGCCTGGACCGGATTACAACGCACCACCCGCCCGCCGGGCGTCGCCCTGGGGCGCTCCGCAATCCCATGCCATGCCGCAGCAGCCTTACGGCGCTCCCGGCCCTTGGGGCGGCGCGATGCAGGCCCGCGGCGGAGGTGGTTTTCTCCAGAGCGCCCTGTCCACCGCCGCAGGCGTTGCGGGCGGCATGATGATCGCCAACGCCTTGTCCAGCGCCTTTAGCGGTGAGAACAATCCGTTGGAAGCAGGCCAGCAGGCCCTGGCCGATCTCGGCAATCAGGCCGGCAACACTGACATGGCCGGCATCACGGATTCGCTCTACGACAAGCCCGCCGCGGACAACCAGGACTTCTCCGATTTCGGCGGGGATTCCGGCGACGACGGCGACTGGGCTTAAAGAGCGCTTCGCATCAGGACAAAGCGCCCGCCATTTGGCGGGCGCTTTTCGTTTAAACACTCACTGCCTTCATCCTTAGGAGCCTGCAAAGCAGGCGTCTCGAAGGAGGGTTGTGTGATGGAAGCCAGGCAAAAGAAATGGCCGGGGCGAGCCCGGCCATCATGCGACTGTCAAATTCCACGTCCGATCAGATCACGATCACGCTCGTGCCGACCTTCACGCGGCTGTAGAGATCGACCACGTCCTCGTTGAGCATGCGGATGCAGCCCGAGGAGACGGCCTGGCCGATGGTGTGCGGCTCGTTGGTGCCGTGGATGCGGTAGAGCGACGAGCCGAGATAGAGAGCGCGGGCGCCGAGCGGGTTGTCAGGGCCGCCTTCCATGTAGCGCGGCAGGTCGGGGCGGCGGCGGATCATTTCGGCCGGCGGGCGCCAATCGGGCCATTCGCGCTTCATCGACACGGTCTTGCGGCCGGCCCATTCGAAGCCGGGGCGTCCCACGCCGATGCCGTAGCGAATGGCGCGGCCGCCTTCCTGCACGAGGTAGAGGAACTTGTCGTTGGTATCGATCACGATGGTGCCGGGGCGCTCACCGCCGCGATAGGACACAAGCTGCTTCTGAAACTCCGGCGAGATCGCATAGTCGATGCTGTTGTCGTAGCCGGGGTCCGAATAGGTCTGCGGCAGCGTCGCGACGACCGTGTTGCCGCGCACCGAGCCGGTCGCGTAAGGATAGCCCGCCGCCGTTCGGGGCGCGGCCGGGCGCGTCACCATGGGATAGCCGGGGTCGTAGCCGTCCTGCGTTCGAGCATAGGGGTAGTTGTACTCGGAAGAGATGTAGGTATTGCCGTAGTAATACCCGCCTCCTTGCCTGGCTTGGGCCGAGGCCGTAGCCGGAACGAGGACAGCCAAAAGCATTGCAGAGCAAGGGATCCAAGCGCGCATCGGAGCATCCTGTTTGGTTGTTTTCCTAATAACGGCAAGCGCGGCTTTTGTTTCCGCCAAGCTCGATCGGAATATGCACAAACGCACATTTCTTCCTGTCCCCCCTTTCTTGTCGCCTTTCCTGTCGACAGGACGAAAGGAGAGATGAAGCTGCGTCTAAAGTGGGGTAAGAGCGTCGTTCCTCTGCGACCCTGTCCATCCCGGATGTCGCGTTTCACATCGTTGTGAGCCTATGCAATACGGTCCCGCCCTGCGGGCTGCCGCGGGCATCGCGGTCCTGTCCGTTTTGGATGCGGTCATCAAAGGGATGTCCGCCTTTTACCCGACCTTTCAGGTCGCATCCTTGCGTTTCCTGTGCGGCTCGCTCATCGCCACGAGCATGGTCCTGGTCTTGCGCCCCGGCTGGCCGAGCCGCGAGACCGTCACCGCGAACATGCTGCGCTCCGTCGCCGGCGTCATCACGGCGGTCACCTTCTTCTATGCTCTCGGACAGCTCCCGCTCGCCGAGACGCTCGTCCTGTCGTTCCTGTCTCCCATGTTCATCGCCCTTTTCGGGCTGCTGATGCTCAAGGAGAAGGTGGACGCGCGCATTATCGTCGCCATCGTGGTCGGCTTCGTGGGAACACTCGTCGTCGTCTTGGGGCAAACGGAAGACGTGGGCGCCACCCGCTCCTGGAGCGGCGTCGCGGCAGCCCTGCTCTCGGCCGTGAGCTATGCCCTGAGCCTTGTGCTGCTGCGCCAGCGCGCCCAGCGGGACAAGTATCTCCACATCGTCCTCTTCCAGAATATCGGGCCGGCCATCCTGGTGGCACCGTTTGCGGTCTGGGTCTGGCAGCCGGTCAACCCGATCCATATGGCCTGGTTCATGCTGCTGGGCGTACTCGGCTTCATCGGCCATGTGCTCATGACCACAGCCTATGCCAGAGCCGAGGCGGCCCGCCTCGCGCCGCTGGAATACACGGCCCTCATCTGGGCCGTCCTTCTCGGCTATGGAGCTTTCAGCGAAGTCCCGACCTGGGCGACGCTGGGGGGAGGGCTCCTCATCGTCGGGGCAGCCCTGCTGACCTCCAAGCGGTAGTCCTTCCAAAAATGTAACAAAATTCAATGGGGCGGTGAGTCTTGACTCCTCCCAAGCTCCTCCTTATCTCGGCCTCGACGTTGGCACTCGTCTCATGACAGTGCTAACAGAACACAGACCAGGGTGCGGCCAGAGGGGCCGCGCCAATAGTCAAAGGGGAAGTTCCATGAAGTTCCGTCCGCTGCACGACCGCGTCGTCGTTCGCCGCATCGAAGCCGAAGAGAAGACGGCCGGTGGCATCATCATCCCRGACACCGCCAAGGAAAAGCCGCAAGAGGGCGAAGTCGTCGCCGTCGGCGCYGGCGCCCGTGACGAGAACGGCAAGATCGTCGCTCTCGACGTGAAGGCTGGCGACCGCGTCCTGTTCGGCAAGTGGTCCGGCACCGAGGTGCGKATCGATGGCAAGGATCTCCTGATCATGAAGGAATCCGACATCATGGGCATCGTCGGCTAATTGAGCCCGAACGCCCTCATTCAAGATTTCAATTTAACTGGAGGCTAAGCCCATGGCTGCCAAAGACGTTAAGTTTTCTTCCGAAGCCCGCGAGAAGATGCTGCGCGGCGTCGACATCCTTGCCGATGCGGTGAAGGTGACCCTCGGCCCGAAGGGCCGCAATGTCGTGATCGAGAAGTCCTTCGGCGCTCCGCGCATCACGAAGGACGGCGTGTCGGTCGCGAAGGAAATCGAGCTCGCCGACCGTTTCGAGAACATGGGCGCCCAGATGGTGCGCGAAGTGGCCTCGAAGACCAACGACATCGCCGGTGACGGCACCACCACCGCGACCGTCCTGGCTCAGTCCATCGTCCGCGAAGGCGCCAAGGCCGTTGCCGCCGGCATGAACCCGATGGACCTGAAGCGCGGCATCGACCTCGCCACGGCTGAGGCCATCAAGGACATCCAGGCTCGCGCCAAGAAGGTGAAGTCCTCCGACGAGGTTGCCCAGGTCGGCACGATTTCCGCTAACGGCGACAAGGACATCGGCGAGATGATCGCCCATGCCATGCAGAAGGTCGGCAACGAGGGTGTCATCACCGTCGAGGAAGCCAAGACCGCCGAGACCGAACTCGATGTCGTGGAAGGCATGCAGTTCGACCGCGGCTATCTCTCGCCGTACTTCATCACGAACGCCGAGAAGATGGTTGCCGAGCTCGAGGATCCCTACATCCTCATCCACGAGAAGAAGCTCTCCTCGCTGCAGACCATGCTCCCCATCCTCGAGGCCGTTGTGCAGACCGGCAAGCCGCTGCTCATCATCGCCGAGGACGTGGAAGGTGAAGCTCTCGCCACCCTCGTCGTCAACAAGCTGCGGGGCGGCCTGAAGATCGCCGCCGTGAAGGCTCCGGGCTTCGGCGATCGCCGCAAGGCCATGCTCGAGGACATCGCGATCCTGACCGCCGGTCAGACGATCTCCGAAGACCTCGGCATCAAGCTCGAGTCCGTGACGCTTCCGATGCTCGGCCGCGCCAAGCGCGTTCGCATCGAGAAAGAAAACACCACGATCATCGACGGCGCCGGCAAGAAGGAAGACATCGAAGCCCGCGTTGGTCAGATCAAGGCGCAGATCGAGGAGACCACCTCGGACTACGACCGTGAGAAGCTCCAGGAGCGTCTCGCCAAGCTSGCWGGCGGCGTCGCGGTGATCCGCGTCGGCGGCGCGACCGAAGTCGARGTGAAGGAGAAGAAGGACCGCGTCGACGACGCCCTGAACGCCACCCGCGCTGCGGTGGAAGAAGGCATCGTTCCCGGCGGCGGCGTGGCTCTGCTGCGCGCCAAGGCTGCGGTTGCCAAGCTCACCAGCGACAACGCAGACGTGAAGGCCGGCATCAAGATCGTCCTGCGCGCTCTCGAGTCGCCGATCCGTCAGATCGCCGAGAACGCCGGCGTGGAAGGCTCGATCGTGGTCGGCAAGATCAACGAGAACAAGTCCGACACCTTCGGCTTCAACGCCCAGACCGAAGAGTTCGTGGACATGCTCCAGGCCGGCATCGTCGATCCTGCGAAGGTCGTCCGCACCGCTCTGCAGGACGCAGCCTCCGTGGCCGGCCTCCTCGTCACGACGGAAGCCATGGTCGCCGACGCTCCCAAGCGCGACAACGGCGCTCCGGCCATGCCGGGCGGCGGCATGGGCGGCATGGGCGGCATGGACTTCTAAGAAGTCCAAGCGCTTCAGCCTGAAGAATAAGGAAGCCCCGGAGGGAACTCCGGGGCTTTTTGTTGCCTAAGCTGGACTGCTGACACAAATGTAATAACATAAGAATATAAGCAGATTGGATCTCGCTATGCTTGGCCGTGTGATTGACGCCTCAAATTCCATAGAAACCTTCGGAATCCGGGAACACGGCCTTCGACTGCAAATCGGGCAGACCGCAACCGTCATGCATGACGGAAGCGTCTCCACTTATGGAGACTGGGCCAACGGGATCGTGGCTGAACTCGACACCACTGTGAATGTGGACGGGCGGGTTCATAGTTTTGGAGGCGCCGCTGTTCTGACGAAGGGGACGGTCGATGTCGGCATAGCTGGAAATGTCACCGGCTATCATGGCGTCATTTTTTATGACGATAGCGAATTCCCTGCCCTAGGAAAAAAGATTCTAAATAATCACGGCGTGATTAGCGCATTGATGACCGCAGTCCAAATTTCATCTATTGAGAATGTCATCACAAATACAGGAAAGATCATCGGATATTGCGGCATAGACAATAATTTTAATATAGGCGGCTTGGCGCAAACGCTCGTTCTGAACAATGCAGGGCTCATCAGATCAACAGAAATGGACTCTACTCCTGAATGGGCTGCAGCGGTACGCGGCGCTGCGGGCTCCAATGCCGTAACGAACACGGGCAGAATCGAAGGGAACATTGCCCTTGGGGCTTTAGGAGATCTCTATGATGGCCGTGGCGGGACGGTTACCGGTAGCGTTTTTCTGTGGGATGGCGATGACACGGCGTTCGGCGGCGACGGGGCAGAAACCTTCTTTGCCGGGAAGGGCAAGAACTTCATCGACGGTGGTGCGGGCGCCGACACCCTCGAATTCCGAGATCGCTCTCCAGCCACCGTTGATCTGAGAGTTGCCGCGGAGCAGCGAACCAGTTTCGACAGTTGGGATACGATCCGCAACATCGAAAACCTGGATGGCAGCCCGGTAGCGGATATGTTCATCGGGAATGAGCATGCGAACAGCCTCTCGGGTGGCGGGGGAGACGACAGCCTCCGCGGCGAGGGCGGCAATGATTACCTGAATGGTGCATGGAACAATGACGTCCTCGACGGTGGTGGAGGAGTCGATACGGCTGTATTTTCCGGCAATATTTCCAACTACACCATCACTCTCGGCGCTGACGGCGCATTTACTGTTACCGATAATCGCTGGTCCAGAGATGATGGTGTCGATCGCCTCACGAATGTCGAGCTTGCGCTCTTCGGGGATCGCATTTTCAGGCTCTCCAAAGATGCGCCGCCCGGCGATGTCCTGACGCCTTCAGTCAACCTCACATTCATCGGCACCAAGCGCGCCGACACTTTCATTGGCGGAGCAGGCGACGATTATCTGAATGGAGCCCTCGGGCGTGACAGGCTCACGGGAGGCGAAGGCAAGGATGTATTCGTCTTCAACACGAAGCTGAAAAGCAATGTCGACACCATTGCCGATTTCCAGCGTGGCGAGGACATGATCCAGCTGTCGAGGGGGATCTTCAGCAAGATAGGCATGGGTGCCCTGAAGAAGAGCGCGTTCCATGTCGGGACGAAAGCAAAGGATGCGCATGACCGGATCATTTACAATAAGAAGACCGGCGCTGTGTCCTACGATGCGGATGGCAGCGGGAAGAAATATGCGGCAGTGAAGTTCGCGCAGCTTGAAAACAAGGTGCTACTATCCGCGAGCGATTTCTGGGTTCTCTGAGAACCTCAACAGCATCAATCAAAAAGCCACGGAT
>NZ_JBFUMH010000033.1:0-42076 GCF_054049475.1 Microvirga sp. P5_D2
GGCGTCCACTGCCCCGACGACGGCTTGCCCGCCCGCCCCAACATTGACCATCTCCACGTTGACCATGGCCGCCCCTTTGCCGCGGTGGCGGTCGAGCCCTTCCAGCTGCCGCTGAAACATGGCCATCAGCCGCATCGCTTGCCGGAAGCAGAGGTCTCGAGCTTCGGGCGTTTTCTGCGCCGTGGCTTTGCGCATGCAATCGACGGCGGCATAGTGCAAAAGGACGATCTGGGCGACGGCCATCCCTTCGAGGGCATCCCGCGGCTTCAGGTCAGCCATAGCCGCAACAGCGGCCGCCGCCTGTCGGTTGGCGTCACTGCCAAGAGCCGCCGCGAGCGGCAGGGCCATGGTCACCTGCGAGACCAACTCCTGCTGGAGATCGGTGTCATCGGTCCCGGTTGCGGCTTTAAAGCCGACTTCGGCCAGCTTTTCCGCCGGCCCGATCTGGTCATTCATGATGTGTCTCCTCACGATTGAGTGAGACAGCGAAATACTCCCTGCTTCGGGTAGTGCGGCACCCTCCAATTTAAAGAAATCCGTAACCCGTTGTGGAAAACAGGCTCTGCACCGCACGCCCACAGAAGACGCGCCCTAAAGCTGCGCAGCGTTGCCATGACGCCTATGGGCCAGCGGCGCACGCAACCTCGCTTCACCTCATTCAGCATGTGGTGTGAGCATTGCAACAGAGCACTCACCGGCTGACGCTGCCTATCGTGTCTTGCGTCTGCAAATCCCATCTGTAGCGCAGTCCGGTTGCCCATCGGCACTCCCGTTCCACGGGCTCCGCCGTGCATCCGGCGCCGCTTCTTCCCGCGAACGGCGGGTGCCTGACGCGCGACCCCAGAGCGCGTCATCGCTCCACATCGCAGACTGCTCCGCATGGGCCCCTGTTGCGCACATGGTCACCCACGGCGGGGACATCCGCTTGAGCCGTGCCTCGCCGCCCCCACAGACCGGGTCGCCGTCCGCCCCAAGGGACTCCCATCGCCGCTCCCTCCCCTGTTTCGCCGTCGACAAAACAAGGACCCTCCCGCGGGAACACGTCTGTCGCGTTTCTCATTGCATCAGCCTGGACGCTGAGCACGCTGCAGGCCCGTCAACCTGATCAGCCTGGTGAGACTACGGCCCTTTCCTCCGCGTGTGCCTTGGCTGAGATCCAAAGCCTATCGTCTGGGGCGTGGTCCGACAGACTCCCAGCTATCCTAACCCTCGACACTTCCCTCAGCGGCCGGTGACATGATGACAGATCAGAGCAATCCTTGGGTGACCCTGTCCACGCAACACTTCTATGACAGCCGCTATGTCGGTGTTGAGGAAGACCAAGTTCGTCATCGAAGCGGACGCGTGCACCCCTATACAGCCCTTCGCTTCCGCATCGTCGGCATCGCTGTTCTGCCGATCCTCTCCGATGGCAGCACGCTCCTGGTCGGACAGTATCGCTACCTGTCGCAATGCTACACCTGGGAATTACCGCGCGGCTCAGGCCCGAAGACCGAACCTGCGCTCGCAACAGCGCAGAGAGAGCTTGAAGAGGAAACTGGTCTGGCAGAGGGCCAGTGGCTGCAGCTGTCCAACCTCATGGTCTCGCCGGGCATCAGTGACGAGCGGGCTCCCTGCTTTGTGGCATGGGATCTTGAGCAAAAGGCCGCTCATCCAGACCCGCAAGAGGATCTCACCCTCAGAAGGCTTGCGTTTCAGGACGCCGTGGACGCTGCCCTTGATGGAACGATCCAAGATGCTGTGAGCATTGCCACTCTTCTGACGGTGCAAAGTCGGGCCGCGCGCAAGGATCTTCCCGACGGCCTCATGCGACTTCTCGCGCTCTAAGGATCGACTCACAGACCCTGTCTGAGACAGACCGAACGCCCAATGAAAAATTCGGCTGGAAGACGAAGCCAGGTGCAGTTGCCATCCCACCGCGTCGAAACTTCAGGAGCGGTCTAGCTGTTGCTCCTGCCAAAAGACAAGTTCGCCCGCCCATCCAATAAAACGCAGCGAGACGCAGGCAACAAAGCGCCTCGACCGCCAGCTCCCGTCCAGCAGCCAGAACACCAACGGCGGAAGGAAAGGCCTCCGCGCTATTACGGAAACGAAGAGGCCGGGCGGAATCATATCCCGCCCGGCCTCTGTTGTCAGAGCAGCACGTCTCCGGCCGAGAAATGGCCTACGATTCTGATCTGGAAGTCGGACCGGCCGTTACCGTCCACGTCGCCCATCAGGATGCCGTCGGCATAGCGCAGTTGTCCTGCCGTGCCGGTGAACGCAGCCGACAGGAACGCTGAGGCGTCGCCGGGGTTCAGGAACGGCACCAGGACGTCGGTCCAGGTGAAGGCCTGGTTGCCCTTGACCAGTGTGTTGGCGTCGATGGTGCGCAGGTCGACTCGGTCCACACCCGACTGGAAGTCGTGGATCATGTCGCGCTGCGCGCCGACCCGGCTGTCCTTGATTGTGTCGAAGTCGAAGATGTCGGCACCAGCCCCGCCCCACATCTTGTCGCGGCCCAGCCCACCGCGGATCCAATCCTTGCCAGCCTCGCCCCGGATCAGGTCGTCGCCGGCGCCGCCGAGTAGCGTGTCATGGCTGGTGCCGCCATAAAGGCGATCGTTGCCAGCTCCGCCGTCCAGACGATCACGGCCGGAATCGCCATAAAGGCTGTCATTTCCACCACCGCCATCAATGGTGTCGTGGCCGGTGAGGCCGTGGAGCAGACTGGATGCGTCCGTATCGACAAAGCGGTCTCTTCCGGATGTGAACACCGGAATGACGATATCTTCCGTCCCGCCAACGGTGATGCGGATGATCTGCACAGTGCCATCGAGCGATTTGACGGTGAATTGCTCTGTCCGGATCTCGTCTGATCCCAGGCTCTGCACCGCCGGATCGGCATTGGCCAGCACATAGCGCCACGACCCTGTGCTCGCCTCAAACGAGAACGTGCCGTAGGTGCCTCGCTGGTCGGCCTGGGATTGGAAGCCAGCTTGCCCGTCATCGATATCGGCGACCGTCAGGATGCCGCTCGCACCCAAGGTGCCGTCCTCAACCACCGCTCCTGTGTCGGTGCCCTTGAAGCTGGCAGCATCGTTCTCGCCGGTCACCTCAAACGTGAGGCTGGCCGAGTGCGTGCCGCCCTGCCCATCGGAAATGGTATAAGAGAAGCCATCGGTTCCGACCACGCCCTCCCCGAGGACCTCCGCCGCTGCCGTGTTGGCGACATAGGCGTAGCTGCCATCCACGTTCAACATCAGGGCGCCATAGATGCCGGTGATCGCCGTGCCTGCCGCCACACCCGGCGCGCCACCCTGTGAGGCTGCACGGACCGACAGCACGTCGCAATCCGCATCCGTGTCGTTGGCGAGAACGCCGGTCAGAGCAGTGGCTGTGACCGTACCGTTCTCGGCCACAGCAACCGGACCGTCATCGATGGCAACCGGCGTGTCGTTCACCGGTTGAACGACAACTGTCAGGCTCTGATCATCCGAGAGCTCGCCATCGCTGACGACAAGCGAGAGCGTCGTCTCGACCGACTGGCCGGGCGCACCGGCATTCTCGACGGGAACGAAGACGATGCCACGCAGGGCCGCCTGGAGTTGAGCGGCCGTTCCGCTGAACGAGTAGCGGCCGTCCGGATCCTGCGCGAAGCCGCCGAGATTGCTCAGAGAGCCCGTGCCGGTTTTGTCGAGTGTGATCGTCGCGGTCAGGATCGTGTCTGCGCCATCGAGGTCGCTGATGGCCACGTCCGGGAACGGCTTCCCAGTCTCGGTATCGTTGATGTCGAGCCCGGCCAGGAACTGGCTGATCGCCGGTGCGTCGTTGACGGTGGTGACATTGACCGTTGCGGTGATCGGATCGGACAGGTTGTTCAAGCTCTGGCCATCATTCACCTGGAAAGTGATGGTGCGGGTCGTGGCGCCGCCGGCGGTGGGGTTGTCGCTGGTCGAGTTGAACGTGGCCGACTGTAACACGGCTTGCATGTCCGCCAGGCTGCTGGAAGACAGCATGTAGACGCCGTTACCCATAGGGGTGACCTCGACCCCAGTGGTGCCGACGGTGAAGGACAGCGCGTCTCCATCCACGTAGCCGCCGATCGTCACGCCCGCCGTGACCGTGGTGCTGTCAACATCGGTCAGCGTGCCAATCTGGTTCCCGACCGCGGCCATTCCGGTCTGTTCCGTATAGGAATAGGGGCCGGAGTCAGTGTCACCGAGAACCGGCTTGTCGTTGAGGGCACTCACGGTGACGGCGACCGTGTCCGTGACGGACGAATAGGCCGAGGAACCGCCGTTCGTGCTAACATTCACGCCCGAGGTACCGCTGTCCGCCGCCGTGCCACTGCGGTCCCAGGCGCGGAAGGTGATCGCGTCCGAGATGATGCCGTTCACGTTCGCAACAGGCTCGAAGTAGACCAGCGCGTCATCATGCAGGACAAGCGCGGAGGTGTCCGATGCCGTACCCGTGAATGCGATCCAGTTCGTGCCGTTGTCGAGCGAGTACCAAAGCGTTCCCTGGCTGCTGACGCCCGTGATGGCGATGCCTTGACGGGCATCCGTGTCCACATCCGAGACCCCGCCGAGCAAATCGGCAACGCGCGTGCTGCCCGTCGTCGAACCGTTCACCGGGTGGCCCGGGTCCTCCGAGGTACCGGTCAGGGCGGGGGACAGGGTGGCATCGAGCATGGGTGCATCGTTGACCGGAGTCACGACGAGAGTGAACTCGGCTTGGTCGGCCTTCGCGCCACCTGTGCCGACGTTGCCGTTGTCGCTGATGCTGACCGTGACCTCGACGTCGCCGCTGGCGTTCGCCGCTCCGAGGAACGTCACCTGGCTTGCAGCGATGAAGGCATTGATATCAACGATGGTACCCGACAGCGTCAGGGCCGAGGCGGTCCCACCGACAGCCACGCCGCCTCCGCTGCTGGCGGCCAGCGTTCCAGAGGGAACCGAGACGGTAACCGTCACCAGGCCCGTTGCGGCATCGACATCCGCGACGCTGATGCCGGTCAGGGCCGTTGAGACGTCCTCCTGGACCAAGACCGTTGCCGGCACCGTAACGACAGGAGCATCGTTCGCGGCTGAGATGGTCAGGTCGACCGTCTCGGTATCGCTGAGCGAACCGCCGCTCCCGCTGTTGCCGTCATCGTCAATCGAAACGGTGAGCACGCGCGTGCCGGTCTCGTTGGCAGCCGGCGTATAGGCCACGCCGCGGGCGGCGATGAAGGCGTTGATGTCGGCGATGGCGCCCGTGAGCGTCAGAGCCGAGGCGGTGCCGCCCACCGTCACGCCGGCGGCGCTGGTGGCCGACAGCGATCCCGCAGGCACGCTCAAGGTCACCGTAACGGCGGCCGCGGCCGCATCGATATCCGCAAAACTGATGCCCGTCAGGGCGGTCGCGGTATCTTCCGATACCGCGATGCTGGACGGCAGCGTGGCGACGGGGGCATCGTTCACGGCTGTGACGGAGACCGAAACCGTGTCGGTGGTGGCCGAGAAGGCTGTTGATCCGCCGGTCGATGTGACATCGGCCGTGCTGCCGTTGGTGCCGCTGGTGGCATCCCAGGCGCGAATGGTCAAACCTGCCAGGACAGTGCCCTGGTAGTCTGCCGCCGGGTGGAAGTAGAGGCGCGTGCCAGCATCCGCCATCAACAGCCGGCCCGCACCGGCCGATGGCGCTCCCAGCGATTGCCACTGGCTGCCGTTATCAGTCGAGAAGAACCACGTTCCCTGTGTGGTGTCAGCCCCGACGATCGCAATGCCCCGCAGGGCACCAAGATCTGCATCGGAGATGCCACCGATCAGGGAGGAGACGAGGGTTCCTGTGGCGCCCACCGGGCTGCCCGAGTCCTCAGTCACGGGATCGAGAGCGAGTTCGGTATCAGCCAGGATCGGGGAATCATTGACGCTGCTGATCGTGACAGACGCGGTGTCGACTGCCGCGGAAAAGGCCGAGCCGCTGGTTGTGTCGATACCTGTCACCCCGTTGAGGTGGCCGTCGGAGCGGTCCCAGGCTTTGAAGGTCAGGGCATCGGAGAGCGTGCCATTCAGGTTGCTGGCGGGCTTGAAGTAGATCCTTGCATCGCTGTGAAGCAGCAAGGCGTTGGTCGCCGAGAGGGCAGCCGTGACTTGTGTCCAACTGGCGCCGGAATCAAGGGAGTACCAAAGGCTGCCTTGGGTGCTGACGCCAGTCACCGCTACGCCTTGCAGCGCGCCGACATCGACATCGCTCATGCCGCCCAGGAGCGCAGCCACAAGTGTGCTGTTGGCTGTGCTGCCGTTGGTCGGGCCCGCGAGATCCTCAGCGATGCCGGTCAGCGTGGGAGACGCTGCGATGTCCAGCACAGGCGCATCGTTCGTGGCGACGACAGACAGCGTGACCGAAACGGGCGCACTGTCCAGGCCACCGCTGTCGCTGACTTTGACGCTGATCACCCGATCCGCATTGCCTGCGCCCACTGACGGGTTATCGCTCGTCGTGCTGTACGTGACCGACCGCAGCGCGGCCTGGTAGTCTGCCACACCTGCGGTTCCAGTGAGTGTCAGGACGCCAGTCGACGCATTATAGCTGCCGGTGATGCCGTTGGCGGCGACAAAGCCCAGCACGTCACCTGCCACGAAATCAGTGATCGTGAGCGTCGCCCCAGCGAGCGAGGCGCTGTCGGTGTCGACGACCGTCACGGCTGGGGCAACACTGGTCGCCGTCCCTCCCTCGGTGTGGGTGGGCGTTGGCGCGCCGCCAACTGTGACCACGGGCCGTGCGATGATCACGATATTGAAGGTCTGCCCCGTTACAGCCTGAGCCCCATCCTCGCCACCATCGGCCAGGGAGAAGATAAAGTTGTCGCTTGGGCCTGCTCCGCCGCCATGCAGGTACTTGATGCGGCCCCCATCGATGTCCGCCTGCGTGAAGGTACTGGCCGCGCTGAGGGCCTCGCCACCGTCAACGATGTTGTTGCCGTTACCATCACGGAACAGCGTACCCTGATCGGTGGCATCGGTGACCGTATAGACGAGGCCTGTGCCTGCGTCGTCCGGATCGCTCGCACTGAGGTGTCCGGATATGATGGTGAGAAGATTGCCTGTCTGCGTTGAGGCGCCGAGATTTGCGCCCATCGCCGGGGCGTCGTTCACGGGTAGGACCGTGATACCAAGAGCAACTGTTTTGCCGCTGAATGCACCCGTCAGGCTACTGCCACTCAAGTCCGATGCATCAAAGATGCTGCCTGAAATATTTCGGCCCTCACCTGAGCCAAAGCCGCCCTGGCCATCCCAGAGGCGCACGGATAGCAGTCCGGGCGTTCCATTATAATTCGCCGCAGGGACGAACCGGATCAGTGTCGTGGCCGTCAGGATCGTCGCATTCGCGTTGGAGAGGTTAGTCGCCAGTCCAGCCCATTGAGCACCGCCATTGATCGAATATTGCCACGTTCCCTGACCGACCGCTGCCCCGTTGGCGACAACCGCCACCCCGGCAAGCGCGTGATTATCCTGATCGTCGAACCGGCTGCCGACCAGGGAGATGATGGAAACCCCTGCCGAGGATGTGAAGTCCTCCTGAATGTCTGCGAGGTGAGCCGGAGCGCCTGTCGCCGTCGGACCGATATTGTCGTAGAGTCGCGAGACAATGTCGTTGTCCTCGCGTCCGTTGTTCGTGGTGTCGCTCTCCCAGACAATGATGACGCCGCCATTCGGCCCCTGCGCGATCTGGGGATGAGAGGCTTTTCCAAAGCTCGTGCCGTTGCTGACAAGGAACTCATCGGTTCGTGCGGTACCCGCCTCGTCGTAGAGGCGCGCAAACAGCCGAATGTTGGCCGCGTCCACAGGGCGGGCCCACACGATCATATACCCGCCGCCCGGCAGCGTCGTCGCGTCGGCCGAAACGGGTCCGTATTCCGAAACGGATRTGTTGACGATCACGGGCGGCTTGACCGGGGCGAAGGGTGGGGCCGACCCAATCTCACGGGCATAGAGGATATCGCCGCCATCGTCTGAATAGAGCTGCAGGATAGTCCCGTTTGTGAGAACAGTGCTGCTCCAGAGAACGCCGACACCAGGCCCGTATTCGTGAATGCCGTCACCGGCATTGTTCGCCGCGACGTTCGACAGCGTTCCATCGGTGTTGACGGTAAAGGAATCGATGTACGGATTTGTCTGATTCCATTCGACCGTGACGGTGCTGCCGTTCGCTGACAGCGCCGTGCCATACCCCCAGCTGTTGTCGTCAGGATCACTGATAGAGGTGACGCCGGAGCCGTTGCTGCCCTCCAGGTCGAACGTCCGCACCGCAATGCGCGGATCGGGCGACTGGCCGCTATAGAACCCGGCAACCTGGTGCCAGGCGATGACAAGCCGACCATTGGCCACAACGGCCGAGGGATAGGTCGAGTCGTTTGATGGATTGACGTCTACGTCGAAACTGCGAACACGCGATATGGCTTGCGTGGTGGCGTTGAATTCGTAGATCTCGCCATAAATACCCGGGATCCAGTCCGCGCTCCATCCTTCATAAACAACCGCAAAGCGATATCCGCCGGCTGTTGCGCCGAGCGACACGACACTAGCACTTGTTTCATCGGCTCCCCGATCCAGCACACGACTTTCAACCGTGATCGGCGTGCCGGACGGTCCAAGCACCCGGAATGCCACTGTCGTTTCGCCCGACGGCAGATTCGAGTTCCAAGCTGCAACGGAATACCCACCTCCTAGGTCAGAAACGACAGGACTGAACTGGCGAAGATTCGCGCTGTCCGTCGCAATTACAACTTCACCGTTCGCCATGTCCTGAAACCCCACGATTGGGCGTGCTTGAGCGCAGCCTCGTCGGCTCGGTTTGGCACAAAGCCATGTTTATAATGATGAGATCATTCGTCTCGCTTAGAGAATTCCCCGGGATGTGATGTTACCGCAACAGCAGGATGGGCAATGCCGCTGTGATCTGTTGTATGATCTGTCCAAAGCAAAGTTGATCCGTCGTTAAATTCGACGGCGGGGAAAGGTGATCACGACTCGGAGGGGACGCTTCCTCACGACCTTCGCCTCTAGTGACTATGATGAGGAAGGAGTTGTGCGACAGCCGAACGAGTCAGTTGTGGCTTTCCTGCTTGAACGGGTTGGTAATTGTCAGGTCTGGACCAATCCTCTGCAGGTCTTCGGAGTAGAGGGTTGTGCACTCTGCGCGTGCGGCCGCTGCAAGGATCCCGCTGTCATCAATCGGGAAGCCATGGCGGCGCATGATGTCGAATGCCTGGTCGTGCATCTCGAGCGTGACCGGYCGGACATCACAGAGATCCAGGCAAGGACGGCACACATCTCGTCCAGGCCCATCTTGAGTTTCTTTGTCATGACCTTCACGGCCTCGTTGAGGACTTGGATGCTGACCGTGCCGCCCTGCGCGAGAGAAGTGCGGGACCAGACCTGAGAAGAAAGCCCGGTTCATTGAGCCTTGAGGAGCGGGGTGAATCCGTCTTCCGTGCTAAGAAGGGGCATGGACCCGTTGACCCGCCTGGCTCTCTTGCTCTGGCAGTTCTCCCGCCGCCGTCATTCCAGGACAGAGATCATCTTTTATGCTGCCGTGCTCGTAATCAGCATCACCCTCGGCCTCATCGAATGGGCTGGCTATTGGCCGGACGATTGGAAGGTTGAGAGAGGCAGGCTGCCGAAAGTCACTCCGCTGTGACGGAGAAGCAATCAGTCTCGCAGGCAGATGAAAACTTTATCTCTGTCCCAATATGCGAGGCGCGACATCGCACAAGAAAAGGGCCATCGCGATGACGCGGTGGCCCTTTTCTCATCACGGGAATTCCAAGAATGCTTCGCTTCCCGCAGAAAGGCAGGAAAAGCGAAGCAGAGATCATCCTTAGATCACAAAGAAGTCTTTCTCGGTGAGGCTGAGGCCCTTCGTAATCTTCGCGAACAGAACCTTCTCGCCCTGCCCTGACCCATCCGCATCGTAGTAGAGATAGCCCTTCTTCTTATCGTAAACGATGTAATCGTTTTTGTCCTTGGCATTGGTGCCGACTGTGAAGAAGGATTTGCTCAGGTCGCCCGTTTTCTTCAGTTGCCGGAAGATGCCATTTTCAAGATGGATCGTGTCATCTTGGACCGAGAAGTCGGTGATCGTATCAACGTTCGTCGACTTGTTCAGCTTATCCCTGAACACGAAGGCGTCGTTGCCAAGGCCGCCTGTCAGACGATCGTTGCCAGCGCCGCCGTTGAGGCGATCATCACCGCCCTCTCCGCTCAGGTTGTCCTTGTTGACGCTGCCGGTCAGGGTGTTGTTGCCCTCGTCACCGACGATCTTCTCGTTAACAACGCGGAAGTCCTTCTCCGTGAGGCTCAGGCCCTTCTTGACCTTGGCGAAGAGCACGGCCTTGCCATTGCCGGACCCGTCGGCATCGTAGTACACGTAGCCCTTCTTCTTGTCGTAGATGATGTGGTCATTCGCATCGAGGGCTTTGGTGCCGACGACGAAGTTGGACTTGCTCAACGTGCCGGTCTTCTCCAGCTTCGTGAAGATCTTGTTGTCCAGCTGAATGGTGTCATCCCGAACCGAGAAGTCAGTGATCGTGTCAACATTCGTCGACTTGTTCAGCTTGTCCTTGAAGAGGAAGATGTCCTTGCCTGCGCCGCCCGTCAGGAAATCATTTCCAAGGCCGCCATTGAGGATGTCATTGCCGGCACCGCCGACGAGATAATCAGGGCCCGGAGCACCAGCCGCGACCTCGTTGACCAAATCGGCCACGGACAGCGTGAACACCTTGTCGACACTCAGCCCGGAGCGATCCGTGGCACGCACAACCACCTGGTGGCTCTGTGCCTGCTCGTAATCAAGCAGCGTGCCATTGGCGACGACGATCTGGTTGCCCTGGATCGCGAACCGGCCACCGGCATTGTTCAGCAAGGTAAAATTGAAGCTGTCGCCGGCATCGACATCAAAGGCCGAGAGGCTTGCCACGACGGTTCCCGCCGCCGCGTTCTCGAACACCGACCCGCCCGCCAGTCCGATGTCGGTCGGCGCATCAGCCACAGGCGTGATCGACAGCGCGATCGCTTGCGTGTCCGTTCCGCCGAACGGATCGGAGACCGTGTAGGCGAAGCTGCCCGCCGCGCCTTCGGCATTCGCCACAGTCTTGAAGACCAGGCCCTGCAGTTCGTCGGCGGTCAATTCCTGGCCAGCGACGACGGCTGTCACACCATCCGCCAGATAGACGCGACCCTTCGAAGAGTCCGGCACGCGGCTCACGACGATCTTCAGGCCGTCATTGTTGGCATCGGTGGGCTCCGTGATGCCAAGCGCAATGATGCCCTCTTCCGCAACCACCAAGCTCTTGTTGGCCTCAGCCTCGGGCGCCGTGTTGTCCGGGTTGTCCACCACGTGACCGATCTCGGCCTGCTCGATTGCGCTCTCAAGGCTGGCCCCGGAGAACTGATCAGCCACTGCGCCGATGGTCTCAGGCGTTGCCGTTGCCAGGCTGCCGGCGGCGCCTTCATCAGACTGAGCCACCACGGAAATCTTGGTGACCTGCGTCAGGATCTCGGCGGCGCTGCCAGAAGCATTTTGAACCGCCGTATTGATGGAAGCGACGATGCCGGCAATGCTATCGACGAAATCGGCATCGGGTGCCGGTTTGCCGGCTGCGCTGAAGGCCTCCGAAATCAGGTTTCCGAGTGAGCCAGCACCGCCCGATGCCATGTCCAAGGTGCCCGCGTCGATCTCTGCGGCCAAAGCCGAGACCACCGCGCTCATGACATCGTTCGTCACCTGACCGGACGGGTTCTGTCCGGCCGCAGCTGAGACAATCATGGTGATGGTGTTGAGCACCATCGCGCCAGCTTTGAAGAGGTTCTGAGCCGCTTCGCGAGCAGCCGGCGAGGCATTTGGATCAACGGATGCTGCAAGCGGATCCAGGTTTGCAAGCGACTGACCGGGCGCAAGCGTGATGCCGAAGGCGGTCGCGACTGCAGCTTCAGCCTGCTCCACGGTCATTCCGGGACGGACCAGGGCCTGCACGATGGTCGTGACCGGGGTCACCACGCTGTATCCGGACGGCGCCTTCAAGGTTCCGGTGAACGGCAGCTGTGTCGCCAGGTCGATCGCAACCCCACCGTCGGGACGTGTGGTGGTGACCAGAGTCCCCAAGCCATCATGATCCAGGGTAAACCGGCCTTCGGCATCGGTAATCGTTGATGCCTCGTCCTCGTCCCATTCTCCATCATTGTCTTTGTCGATGAACACGAACGCGTTCGCGATATAGCCGTCGGACACGGAGCCCACGGTGGTGCCGCCACCCGTCCCGGTTACTGTCCAGGACACCGACGCTGGCGTCGTGGCTCTGCCGTCCGACACGCCGTACTCAACGGTCACTGTCGTGGCCTGGCCCTCACTCAGAGCCTTGTAGGCCGGGTGGCTGGGGTCGAGCGTGAAGGAATGCGTCTCCGCATCGTAGGTGACACCGGCCGGCAGGGTACCGATGCCGACGACGTTGAGGACATCGATCGTATCGACGTCGCTAGCATTCTGAAGGGCATTCAGCGTCGAGGCGACATCGCCTTCCGTCGCGACACCGGTAACGGCGCCCGTCACGAGCGGCACATCGTTTGTGCCGGTGAGCGTGATGGTTACATCCCGCTGCACTGTGGCATTGGAGTCATCGACCAGTTCGAGTGTGTAAACGAGCGTCCGCGTCTCGCCCTCCGCCAAGCTGTCGAGCAGACCCGGTTCGACCGATACCGTCCAGGTAATCTCACCCGCCGCATCGCCCGAGGCATCTTCCGTCACGGAGGCGGTGAAGATTACACCATCGGCGTCCGTCGGCTCACTCACGACGTTCACGTCACGCACATCCGCCACGTCGACATCGGTGAAGGTGATCACGCCTTCCTTTGACAGGACCGTCGTGGGTTGACCCACAACAGGCTCGGCGAACGATGCGCTGAACACGCCACCCGTGATGACGGGTGCATCATTCGTTCCGGTGAGCGTGATGGTCACGTTCTGCCGTTCCGTGGCACCGGCATCGTCTATCAGCTCCAGTGTATAGACCAACTCGCGGGTCTCGCCCTGGGCCAGGCTGTTCAGGTAGTTCGGCAGAACCGACACCGTCCAAAGAATCTCGCCCGACGCGTTTCCGTTCGCATCCTCGGACACGGAGGCGCTGAAGATGACACCCTCAGCATCAGCTGGCTCGCTGACGACCGTGACGTCACGTGCATCGGCAATGTCGACGTCCTTGAAGGTGATTGCGCCTTCCGCCGACACAACCGACGTCGGCTGACCAGAAACCGGCTCCGTAAAGGATGCGGTTGCTTTGCCGCCCGTGATAACAGGTGCGTCGTTCGTGCCGGTGAGTGTGATGGTCACGTTCTGTCGCGCCGTGGCGCCGGCATCATCGACCAGCTCCAGCGTGTAGATCAACTCGCGGGTCTCGCCTTCCGCAAGGCCATCCAGGTAGCCCGGCAGAACCGACACCGTCCAGAGGATCTCACCCGGTGTATCGCCATTTGCGTCGTCTGACACTGAGGCATTGAAGACGACACCGTTGGCACCGATCGGCTCGCTGACCACTGTGACGTCACGCGCATCAGCAATGTCGGCGTCGGTGAAGGTGATTACGCCTTCCGCTGACACGGCCGCCGTCGGTGAGCTGGAAGCGGGCTCCGCAAAGGACGCGGTGAATTCGCCGCCCGTGATAACAGGCGTGTAGTTTTGAGAAGTGTCAGACATGCCCCACCTTTGTCTTAAAGACAGATTTCGCGCCTATTACGGCTTTTAGGATTCATTACCGGTCTCGCGGCAGTTAGGAAAGTCTTTTCTGCTGCGTTGCACCAGCGATGGGTTTTCGTGGCCGAAGGTGACATCAATGCCACATAACAGCTGGTGCTGATCCGCAAGTTCTTCCAACATCATGTCGGCCAGATGAAAACCGTCCGAGTGAGCCTTCTCGCCCGATCGTAGCCAACTCAGTTGTATACGTTACAACATATTGTTAGTACGCACTCGAAGCCGTGAAGCCTCATTGGCGCACGGGCAGTTAAGACAGATCTGCGCTTTCTCGAATTTTTGATGAAGTGTGTCCGATCCCTCCAGCCTCATGTCAGCGCCTCGAGGCTCGCTTTGCCAGTGCCGCGTGCTCCTCATTCTGAGGGAGATCATGAAATACCCGGAGCCCGGGATGGAGCGGCCCCTTTGGATCGCAGATTTTCCTGATAATGCAAACCGTGATCCTCGCCGTCCGCGTCGTCGGCCCACCACGGCGAGTGCCCAGGAGGGCGAAGCGCCATCCTCTGTTGCGCAATCAATCCACGCCGGCGTTGAAACACCTGAGGCTGGTTCCTGTGAACAGAACATCGCTACAGGCCGAACGGCCCCAACCGTTTCCTCACTCACCGGCCTGAGATCGCGCACCTACAGTGCATGGGGTTGATTTCCATGCCCGCGGCTGGAAGGCTCGCCTCATGCTGCCCTCCCCTGCTTCGCCGTCCACAAAACAAGGACCCTCACGCGGGAACACGCAGGCGCGCAACCTCAGCACCACTCCCGCCGCCGAGGCACCGTTGTGCCGGGATGCGGCGGCGTGAGGCCTCCTTGAGGCGCATTCGCTGATGACGGGAGGCCCCTCATCCATATCAGGACGCTCGCCTTCCCCGACCCCGAGCGGGCACTCGCACGATCCATGTCTCTGCCTGACCCGCCATCGCGGTAAATCTCCCAATGCGCCGCGCCCTATCCCTTTTGAGACCATTCTAACGGACAGCTCACTCGATAGGATCAAGACCTTCTCTTGATGGATCATTGTGATGAAGTGCGGCACCTCAGGACATCCTGTCCGGCATCATGAACAAGGTGGATGGGGGCCTATCCTGACTCCGCAGGATGCCGGGAATTTGCTCGTCGTCATCATCACGAGCTGGATCACCGCGATCGGCACTCTCGTCGCCCTAGGAAGGTTTCATGTGGGCCTGATGCTGACAGTCCTCGGCTTTGTCACAGTCCTGATCGTTCTGAGCACCGGCGTATCCCTGCTCATCGCGGCGATGGTCCAGAAGGTATCATCGGACCGGCGAGGCCGGTCCCGCCTCTAGCCCTTCGGCTGCACGCCCCGATCAGGCATCCGATACCTCGATTCTCTCTCTAAGAACGGATCCTAGATCCAGTCGGTCATCGTCGGTGTATCCGGTTCCGAAGAGCAACCTCCGGTCTGCGACACTTCGTGTGCCATCACCCTGGGTCTGATAACGATGCGCTCGGCCAGCAACCGAACAGTTTGATGCAAGGCTTCTGAAGATGCGGCATGAATACATGGACGGAAGCTTCCCGCGCGTCAGTCGCTATCCGATCGAGCATATTCTGAGTGTTGCCTAGCCAAGCCCGCGATCTATGGATGGATGCCACCATCGTTCAGAACGGCTCTGCACAGCCTCAGCCCGGTTCGCCTTGGTCGTATTTCCGGAGAGCAGGCAGAGCCGGCATTCGGGAGCAAATGCCACCAGACTTGAACCTACCCATCAGGTCGTCTCCGGCTCCACTCGTGGAGTGGGCCATACGCCGGACATTGCCGACGCAATGCGGCGTGAAGGCACCCCTGCTCGTGGCAGGGGCGCTTTTCCGGAGGCGAGCTACTTCAGCGTCGCGACAATAGCGTCAAAGAACGCCATCGAATCGATCACGTCCTTGCCCGTGGGCTTCGGCTCGGCCGCCGTCTGGGCGATCACCACGTTGTGGGCCGGGTTGATGTACACGTACTGACCTTGGATGCCGACCGCAGAGAACGCATTGTCCTTCTTCGAGGGTTCCGTCCATCCGGTCCACCACATGTAGCCGTACTCGAGCGGCTTGCCGCCCTTGAGCGTCTTCGGCGAGCTGGCCTCCTTCGTCCATTCCTCCGGCAGCACTTGCGTGCCCTTGGCCTTGCCGCCCTCGAGGAAGAACTGGCCGAAGCGTGCGAAGTCCCGCAACGTCGCGCTAAGCCCGCTGCCGCCGATCTCGACGCCGTCCGGCGCGTCGAGCCACCACTTGGCGTCGGCCTCCATGCCGACAGGGACCCAGATCTTCTCCGACAGGTACTCCGCGAGGGGCTTCTTGATCGCGCCGCGCAGAATCTCGGCAAGGACCTGGGTCTCGCCCGTGCTGTAGGTGTTGACGGTTCCCGGTTCCGCAGCACGCGGGAGGGCGGCCATGACGTCCATCGCCGCGCCAGGCTTCTGGGCGATCTGGGCCCGCAGCAGAGCCCGGCGATCGGATGTCGAATCCGTGTACTTCTCGTTCCATTTCACGCCTGAGGACATCATGAGGACGTCCCTGACGGTGGCTCCGTCGTACGCGGTTCCCTTGAGCCGTGGGACGTAGTCGACCACGTTGTCGTCCAGGCTCTTGATGAGGCCGTCCTTGACGGCCGCGCCGACCAGAGTCGAGGAGATCGACTTGGCAACGGACATGGACATCCAGCGCGTCTTCGGGGTGTTCCCGCGCTGGTAGGTTTCGTAGACGACCTTGCCGTCCTTCAGCACGAGAAGCCCTGTGACCTGGTTGAGGGCAAGGTAGTCGTAGAGGTCATACTTCTGACCCTTGATATCGGCGACAACCTTGCCGAGTTCCTTCTCCGACCTGGACAGCTCCGAGGGTGATCCGCCGGCCTTGATCGTGCGCGTCGGGAACAGCCTGTCGATGTTGCGGAAAGTGTTCACCGCGAGGTCAGGGGTCAGCGCCCCGTCGTAGATCTGCTCGACATGGCCGATGGGCTCGTTCGCGTGGGAATACGCATCCTGGGCGAGCGCGACATTCGGCCCACCGAGCAAGAGCCCGGTTGCAAGGATGGATGAGTGGCTGAGCACTCTCAGCGAGGTGCGATGCATTGGACGGATGGAACCGGACATTTTCTTCCCTGACGCCCCCATTGGCGTGCGTTCGTCTTAACGGTGGATTCTTCTGCGGAATCCCGAAGCAGGACCTTAGCAAGCTCGTTCCGGCTTCTCAATCGGGCGACGGCGCTCATCGGAAGACGCCATCCGCTCCCACCGCCCGTCGGCAACGGATTGGCAGGACGAGGCCGCATCAAGCGGGTTTTACGAACGAGTGGGGCAGACGACTGCAACAAGGAGCATTTCACAGAACATAAAGGCCATCTCTCCCTCTCGCCCCTGGTCGCAGGGGTCTACGGAATTTATCGTCCCGGGCCGGACAACGTGATCACGCCCGTTACGATGAACTCGACCGTCGACACTCGGGGACGTCGCTGGTCGGACGAAGCCCGTGCGGCCTTGTTGCGGCCCGTGACGAAGATGAAATGCTCGATTCCGGCGGCGCGCGCCTCGTCCACCACATGCTGAACCACGGGGCGGTCCACAACGCACAGCATCTCCTTCGGCACAGCCTTGGTGGCCGGAAGGAAACGGGTGCCGAGACCGGCAACGGGAAGGACTGCTCTGCGAATGCGCTTCATTGAGTAAGCCGTGAAATCAAATCGAGACGATACCGACTGCAAAAACGGAGAGGAGTGTCGCCTGTCACGGCTTGCTCGCTGGATTCGTTCGCGAAGCAATCAATGAGGCAATCGTCCGTGAGCTGTCGGCTTATTCTACTCCGCGTTCACGGCCTGCCGTCCCCTCATCTTATCAGCCTTAAGATGGCCCTGCTGCCGCCATCACCGGGGAATAACTCTCCCTGAGATTGTCCGCTTCCAAGGGCTGTTTTTCCCCAAACGGTAGCGATCTTTTGGCAGCCTCCGCGCCAATGTGCCTGAGCTTCTGGCGCTTCCTTCCAAAGCATTGATGATCACCACTTCGTTTGGTTCCTGGTGTCATGGATGTGACTGTTTGGGCCGGTTGAGACCACAGCTTGAAAAGATCTCGAGACACTGTATATACTTTATTGTATCTACGGAGGCTCCGATGACGACGGCCAAGGTTTTCCTGTCCGGCAACAGCCAAGCTGTCAGGCTCCCGAAGCAGTTTCGCTTCAACAGCGACGAGGTTGAAATCTTCCGCCGTGGGGACGAGATCGTCCTGCGTGAGAAGGCCACGGATCTCACCCGTGCGTTCGAGCTCCTCTGTGACCTCCCCGATTTCGATCGCGAGGATGCCCCGCCGCAGGAGCGTGAAGGTCTTTGATGGTCGAACCCAGCTATCTCCTGGACACGAACATCTGCATCTACATTCGCCGGGAGCGGCCCCAAGGCGTCCTGGAGCGCTTTAAAGCGCTCGCGCCCGGCTCAACAGCCATCTCCATCGTAACCTACGGCGAACTGATCTACGGAGTGCACAAGAGCCCCAATCCCGACAAGGCGAT
Source organism: Microvirga sp. P5_D2 (assembly GCF_054049475.1). Classification (NCBI taxonomy): domain Bacteria; kingdom Pseudomonadati; phylum Pseudomonadota; class Alphaproteobacteria; order Hyphomicrobiales; family Methylobacteriaceae; genus Microvirga; species Microvirga sp. P5_D2. Next base: position 18,274 of record NZ_JBFUMH010000033.1, read on the forward strand.
GGCGGTCTTGCAGGAACTCATCGCGCTGATCCCGGTCTTGCCAATAGCCGGTGATGTGGCGAAGGCGTATGGAACGATCCGAAGCGATCTTGCTGTCCGAGGTGAGCTCATCGGCAACAACGACCTCTGGATTGCTGCCCATGCCAAGAGCCTCGGGTTAGTCCTTGTGACAAACAACGAGAGCGAGTTCCAGAGGGTGGATGGCCTTAAGATCGAAAACTGGGCCAGGGGATAGCGCAGCCTTAACGATCCTCGTTCCATCACTATCGGTTTCATGGACGTGTTCGCCACACCGTTTGGCTTCAGCCGTTGTCCAGACGGCACCTCTCCCGCATGGAGCTGACGGTCGAAGCCGTCGCAATCATTGCAGCCTTCAGCATTGGTCTCATTGAGTGGGCCGGCTATTGGCCGGAAAGCTGAAAGGTTCAGCACCGCGGGATGCCGGAGCTGACACCGCTTTGATCAGCGCGGCGTCAAGTGCCATGTCGTAAGAGAGGCGATAACCCGGGCAGAGGCTTGCCCTCTGCCGGCTCAACCAATCCCGCCAAGCATCTTCCGCGAGCGCCTTAGGTTGGCGTTCACGGCCCTGATCGGCTCAATCGCCTCATGTGTTGACCGCCCGTGCTTGAGCGCTGCGGTTCCCCTGCAGCGCTCCCGAGCCTGACGGCTGATCCGCGATACGATCATAACAACCTGGACCTACTGTGCTCAGGGACGGTTTTCTTGTTCTGGCCTTTGACGATGATGCTTCGCCCGTCGAGGCCTGCGTCTCACCCAGGCTTGCCCGCACTTGGCAGAACGAACCCAACGCGGGTGGCGACATGCAACAGGACCAACGAACCGCGCTCACGTAAAGGCTTTCGAGCGAACCGGCCTCCGGTTCATCCCCCAGAACGGAGGTGGTCCTGGCGTTCGCTTCCGCGATCCCATCGGCGATCAAGCGCAGTTCCATTAGATCTGACCGACAGGTGAGGAAGAGGGATGAGCCGCGACATCCACTCGCCTCACAGGCCTGCATGGCCACGGCTCTCGTGGCGCTCCTGCCAATCAACTCGGACCGGACAGCCAGCAGACAATCCCATCGTCGGTGAGGCCGTCCTGCGCGTCGCAGAAGCCACCCTCGACGTGCTGCCGGTGCCTGACGGCAACCATCCGAAGCAATCCGCCCAGGCCCCAGTGTTCATCGACCGTCACACCGTCTGTGTCGGCACAACCGCCCTCCTTGAAACCGAATGGGTCCTGCGCGGCGCCAATGGCTATGCTCCGGCTCAGATTGGAGAAGCCCTTTGGGCCTTTGCGGGGCTCCCGCAGGTCAAGCTGGAGGATCCAGCTCTTACCGCGAGAGCTTTGGACGGGATGGCTCAGGGCATGGATTTCGCGGATGCTCTCCACCTCGTGACGGCTGAGGGCTGCGCGGTCTTTGCCAGCTTTGACCGGCAGTTTGCAAAAGCGGCCAGGCGGCTGAGTCAGATTGAAGTCCGGCACCCTTCGACGCTCGGAGCCACACGCTCGGTCTAAACCAAATTTGATGTGTCGTTCAACGTGAGGACGGGGAGATGTGATCGCGATCCGGAGGGGCTGTTGCGTCAGGACCTTCGCCACCGGAGACGATGAGGTGGAAGGGGCTACGCGACAGCCAAACGCATCACTTGTGGCTTTCCGGCTTTCTTGTCAGCGCCAGACCAAGGCTGGGCGACCGGTTGCTACGACGCCTCCTTGGTGCACGTGCAACGGGCCACCTGGTCCTTCATGCTTTGCACCATATCGATGACCGACCGTGCCAGCTCCCGTTTGCGCTGGACCTCAGCCTCATCCGCTGGGCCTGCCTCTTGCTGCTGCTTGTAACAGATCCCATAGGCTCGCCGCTCGCCCTCCTGAGCTGTCTTCAGAGCACGCGCGTCCTTCTCGAACAGAGCCTGCAACCGCGCACTGTGCGACAGACGCTGCTCCGTTGTGCCCATTTCAGGGTCTATGAGAACGCGAAAGACCTCCTCCCGCAGTGGGTAAAGCGCCGCCCAGGCTGCCTTGTGTCGGCGCAGGAGTGCCGCGCGCTGATCGGCGGGCGACATGGCCGCCTCCAGTTCCTGCGAGGACGCCGCCAACCTGTCCCGCAGCGACTGATATGACCCTTCAGGTCCGCCGCACGTAGCCCTACGGGCCCAGCCCAACTTTTTTGCGCGGCGCGTGATCCTGGCACGTGACAGGTTGAACTGCCTCGCCAGTGCCGCGACGGGAACCCCGTCAGCATACTGCGTCTCGATCTCGGCCCACACCGATGACATCGCCGTCTCCATGGTCGCCTCCTCTCCGTATCCCTCACTGACCGTGATTTACCCTTGCCCTTGGGTAGTGCGGAAGGGGCTTCATCCGTCACGCCGAATGTCGGCTTACCGGGGAATGACGCGTCCGGAGAGGGTTCGCTTCCAAGGGCTGGCGCGTCCAAACGGCAGGGGCCGCTTCGAGGCCTCTGCGCCGATGTGTCGGATCTTCTGCCGTTTGGCCCGGGCCGTCCGGTGGTGATCATCCCGGGTCTTCTCCCAAGCACAGGTCTCGTGCGCCGGTCCCATGTTGGCGAGATCATCGGCACCCCCAAGTTCGAGGGCCCGTATGTGCTCGGCAATCCACCGCTCGCGCACGCCATCGATGAGGCCTCCACAGACCACGCACTGACCGCCCGTTCTTTCCCACACAGCGAGCCGCCGATGGGGCGTGAGTTTGCGGCGAGCGGTGGTGCTCACGTCTTCGGTCGCAACAAAGGGCATGTGAGACCTCCGTCAGACATCAGGCGAATGAGTGGGGTCGCGCTCAGGTTGACCGTGCCCGCTCTCGGCCCTGAGCACCGCCAGGATGTGCCGGAACAAGCCCTCCTGTTCAGCATGCAGAGCGTCCCAGGCCGCCAACAGATCGGTGAGTTGGTGCTCCCCGGCGACATCGGCCGGAACGAGGCGCACCTGCAGGCCGAGTGAGGCCACGGTTGCGGGTCTGCTGTTGGGATGAGCCAGCGTTGGCGGGTGCAGACGGCAAAGCCGACACCGGCATGGGGCTCCGGTCATGGCAAATCTCCTGAAACGGGCCTGCGTCCCGTTCTGTGAGGGATGACAGTCGGTCGAACGAGGCGATGGCTCGGGCTATCGCATGGGGCTTTGGCTGGCTTCACCGAGCGAGGGCCAGACACGGCAGCGCCTCGTGATGGCGCTGTCAGATCGGTCGAACAGACAAGGGCGAGCCGAAGAACCTAAGCGGAATCATGCATTGATTGGAAAAATCCAATGTATAATCATAGCAAACCTCCACCATCAACTGGATCTATACTATCGTGATTCGCCTGAGTTTTCAATAATTTACGGAAATATGCTTGCCGCTCAGAAAGTGATACTACAAGCCCGGGGCAGTAGTCGCGCGAGATCGCCCCTTCCATTGGCCGAACGAGAACGTCGTGTCAGTCTGGGACGTCCCTGGTCCGTTCGATGGCCCGCTGAGACCCAAGACGGGGCCATCTCCGGCCGCAGTTTGACAATGGCGTTCCTGAGCCGTGCAGAAGCCGCTGCGCTTCAGTTTCTCATTGATGACGGAGCGGCCCCAACGCGCCTCCGCCATCCCATCGGTCGCGGGAACAACCTCAGCACCCATGGTCCGATCCCCCACCCCCGGAGGACCTCCAACCGCATTTCGGCTGAGAAGCGTACAGACACGCCCACAGGCGCGCGTGATACCTCCCCGCCTCAAAAGGCGAGGTTTCCTTGGCCTTTCGGGCAAGGCGTCTTGTCTCCGAGACGAGCAATGTCCCCCGCCGCAATCGCCGCACACTGATCGTCTGACGCCACGAGCGCCCCTCCTTCCTCTCGCTCATGAAAGGGGGATTGGGGCGCAATCCTCTAATCCAGCTCACTCAGCATCTGCCGTGCGCGCTGCAACAAGGCCCTCACAGCGCGACGCTGCTCCATCATGTCGCGCGTGTGCGTGCCCGCCTTGAGCGCATTCTGGTTGCCGTGCGGGGCTCCCGATCCCACAGACCCCCCGTGCATGCGGCACCGCCGCTTGCCCTGAACGGCCGGAGCCTGACACGCGGGGCCCGAGCGCGTCCTCGCCCCACAGCGGGGGCTCAGGCGCATCGGACCGGTGTTGCGTGGATGCTCAGATCCAGTCCGACCCTCGGTCATCGGAGGTCTCCTCCACAGGGGGCCGTTTGAGGCGCTCATCCTCGAACGGCAGGGCTGCCGGAGAATTCTCCGCAAGCCTCGCCACCGGCTGATGATCAATGACTTGAGCGACGGACGGCCCAGAGCCTCTGCGGGACAGCCGGTGSGGCGCGCGGGCGTCCACTGCCCCGACSACGGCTTGCCCGCCCGCCCCAACATTGACCATCTCCACGTTGACCATGGCCGCCCCTTTGCCGCGGTGGCGGTCGAGCCCTTCCAGCTGCCGCTGAAACATGGCCATCAGCCGCGTCGCTTGCCGGAAGCAGAGGTCTTGCGCTTCGGGCGTTTTCTGCGCCATGGCTTTGCGCATGCAATCGACGGCGGCATGGTGCACCAGGACGATCTGAGCGGCGGCCATCCCTTCGAGGCCATCCTGCGGCTTCAGGGCCGCCAGCGCCGCAACGGCGGCCGCCACCTGTCGGTTGGCTTCACTGCCATCAGCGGCGAGGGGCAGCGCCATGATTATCTGCGAGATCAACTCCTGCTGGAGATCGGCGTCATCGGTCCCGGTTGCGGCTTTAAAGCCAACGTTGGCCAGCTTTTCTGCCGGCCCGATCTGGTTAGTCATGATGTGTCTCCTCAAAAGTAAGTGAGACAGCGAAATACTCCCGGCTTCGGGTAGTGCGGCACTCCCCCATTTGAAGAAAACTGCAACCGGTTGTGGAAAACTGGCCTAGGCAACGCCTAAGGCATGACCGCCCGCTGCGGTGGCGCAAGCCAATCTAGTTGAGGGCCCACACAGCAGCAGGCCTCCGGTTCAGTCCAAAGAATAGCGCACCGAACGTCCGCCTCCGCCCACGTCCCTGGAGGGTTCCTCATGTTCCGGGCGGGGCTCAATATTGTTATTCGTTACGAGCCTACTGGTGCTTCCTTTCAGGCCGGAAAATCTGCTGGTACGCGCCCCATAATCGATCGATTGATCTCAATTGCTGCGCGTACAACTTCACTCGCAATGTAGTCTTCGCGCGGGGCCAGACCTGATATCAGACCAGAGCAGGTGAAAACATAGATCACCTCGCCGTGCCGTCCAAAGATCGGCATTCCAATCGCCATCAGGCCTTCAGTATGCTCCCCAACACTCCGCGCATAGCCGCGCTTGCGCGTCGCTGCAATTTCGGCACGCACGGCCTCTTCAGTCACCAAAGTCGTGCTTGTGTAGCGCACCGGCTGCCATTTTCTCATCCACTCGTCGATCACATCTTGCGATTGCCACGCCAAATATGCCCGCATGTTAGCCGTCGCGTCCCGCGGGTAATGATGACCGATTGGGAAGGCGAACTCCATGGACGCTGCGCCATTGAACTTGTCAACGACGATAAACGAGTCGTCAGGTTGTGGCTGGACGAGAACTGCCGGGATTCCGATCCGGTTGACCAACTCAAGCAGCACATGGCGGATCCGATCTAGAGCTGGAGAGCCCAAGAACGATGATGAGCTGGCAACCAGTCCGCCATTAAGCTCATAGCATCTGGAGCGCGCATCATACTTCAGCCAACCCACGTGTGCCAACGTCCTCAGAACTGAGTGACAATGGCTCTTGGAGATCGTCAGAGCCTTGGTCAGGTCTGCAAGTGCAAATGAGTGAGGGGGATTGCTGTTGACATAGTTGATGATTGCGATCGCATTCTCGACTGCGGGCACGAGGCCGAGGGATGGAGCTTGAACAGGTGCACCCTCGTTGGCCATCAACTGCCAACGATTTCCATCCTGAAGAAGCGCAGAACTATAGCGACTCCTTGGCGCTGCCAGCTCTTGCTCCGCCAATGTCTTCGACGTTTTCTGTTTCTTTGTGGCCATACCTAACCTGTTGTCCTGACCAGCTCAGCAAGCTGGATTGCGCTTCGAAGTCTCGACATCCTTCCCTGCGGCAGTCGTCGTCCTAATAGCAGGACATCGTCCTCAGATCAACGCCGTTTTGGCAGATCTCGTTCGCAGACAATGCGTGCTCTGCCAGAAGCAGCCACGATGCATGTCCTCAAGTCAAAAGCTCCAACCACGAAAGGGTTTCCCTGCTCTTGTCGCCTCTCCCGCGTGGTCTCAATCATCCCCGTACCTCAACACGAAAAACATCATTGACAGGCTCAACGTCCACCCATACCAATTATGTACTGTATGGAACACTTCGTTCTATATGGAGAACGAACCAGAACGGGCTGAGACAGCAGCCGGTCAAAAACGTGACAGAGGGATTTCGCAACATGACTACATCTCGTCGCAGTCTAATGACGTTCGTCGGAGTGACCGCCCTGGCTTCCACGCTCGGCTTGACGGCCAGCGCCCAGGCCCAGGAAAAAACCCTGAAAATCGGACAGCTCGGTGTCATGAGCGGCGCCGAGGCATCGTGGGGGCTTGTCAACAAGTACTCCGCAGAGGCCACCGCCGCGATGTGGAATGCCAAAGGCGGCGTTGAGATTGGCGGCGAGAGGTACAAGATTCAGATCGTGTCGGTCGACGACCGCAATGATCCGAAGCTGACCGTATCCGGCGCCGAGCGGCTGATGGGCCAAGAGGGCATCCGCTACGTGATTGGGCCCAACACCGATGTCACGGCAACAAGCGTGCGGCCCATCGCAGAAAAACACAATGCGATCTACTTCCCGTATGCCTCGAGCCGCACGCTGTTCACTAAGCCGGCACAGAACGCCGTCATGGGCATGGTGGCAAGCTATCAGGTCGCGCCGGCGATCCTGCAGCTGCTGAAAAAAGACCGTGGCATCAAGAAAGTCGCCTTCGTCGCCCGTAACGACAGCGACGGGCTCAGCAACCGCGACGACGGCGTCGCAGCGGCCAAGAAGCTTGATCTCGACATCGTCGTTGCCGATGCCACTTACGAGCCGAACGTCACCGACTTCTTCCCGGTTATGTCCAACGTCGTGAATAAGTCACCGGACCTGATCTTCCTTCCCGCCTCGGCCCCCTCCAACACGCCGCTCCTCATGCGCGCGGCGCGCGAGCTCGGCTATACTGGCCTCTTCGCGAGCGATTCCGGCCAAGACATCAAGGTGATCAAGGAAATAGCCGGCGACTACGGAGATGGCCTGATCTCCATCGGCGGCGCATCCACACCGGAAATCCGCAGCGCCTACATGGACGAGTTCATCAAGCAGTACACGAAGGTCGCGGGCGAGTGGAACGACGAGGCCGGCACCAAGGTCTACGCACTTGAAGTCATTCTGGCCACCCTCCAAGCCGCAGGTCCGGCGGCGATCAAGGATACAAGCCTCTTCAAGAACGCCATTCCTAACTTCTCGATGCGGAACCCGTTCCTGAAGGAAGACAGCAAGCTCACCTACACCGGCGAGACCGACTACGGTCAAAAGCGGCAGATCGGCGTGCCGCTCGTGCTGACAGAGACCAAGGGTGGTCAGTTCGTCACGATCTCGATCGGTGCGGTGAAGTAAGCGGCAGCCTACCGAACGTCCAAGCCGACCAAGCGCAATCGACGGAAGAACGACATGGAACAAGTCATCATCAATGGTGCGATTCTATCGGCCAACTACGCGTTGATTGCGCTCGGTCTGACTCTCATCTTCAGCATCATGAACGTGCTGAACTTCGCCCATGGCCAAATGTTCATGATCGGCGGTTTAGTCGTGTACTGGGTCTGCACAGTCTACAACATGCCCTACGGCGTCGGACTGGCGGCTGCGGCTGTCGGCGTCGGCGCGGTCGGGATGGCCATGGAGAGAGGGCTCTTCCAGCGGGTGTTACACTCCGCGGGACGCGAAGAAAACTCCATGCTGCTTGCCGTGGGCACTGCGTTCCTCCTGGAGAACAGTGCGCTCTTCCTCTTCGGGGAAAAGCAGCGTGGCATTCCCCCAATGGTTCAGGGCGTCTATCGCCTCGGCAATGCGTTTTTGCCGGCAAACCGCCTCATGGTCTTCATCATCTCGCTCCTGCTCATCGCGGCGGTACTCTCATTCGTGTACTACACTCGGACAGGCCGGGCGATGCGAGCCCTTGCACAGGACCGGGCCGCGACCACGCTGATGGGTGTAGAGGTGGGGCGGATCAGCATGTTCGGCTTCGGCCTCGGCGCTGCATTGGCCGCGGTGGCCGGCGGGCTGCTTATCTCTGTATCCGGTGTCAATGCGGGCATCGGCACCGCGATCTCCACCAAGGCCTTTATCATGATCATGATCGGAGGCGCGGGTGTGATCGGCGGCGCATTGCTCGGCGCAGTCGTCCTCGGCTTCGCGGAGGCGATCGGCTACGCGCTGTTCCCCGGATCCGTGACCTATCTCATCATTTTCGCGGCCCTCATCATCTTCCTCCTGGTGCGTCCGCAGGGGATCATGGGCAAGCCGTGGGGTTGACTCAGTCTCTCCACAACACGTCTCAGCGACCGTAACCGATCGAACACCGGCAAGGACGGATTCCATGGCGAAAACTCTCTCCGCGACGCCGCTCCCAGCTTCCATGCGCGTCCTCGATAACAGTCGCGGCCTGCTGACAATCGCCGTCCTTGCGGCCTTCCTATACGCAGGCGTCCCGTTCTTCACCTCCGGCCACTCCTATTGGCTGAACGTGATGACGAATGCGTCGCTGCTGTCCTTTGCGAGTCTCGGCGTGTGGATAACCTTCGCCATCGGCCGCGTGAACATCGGTCAAGGCGCCTTTGCGCTGCTGGGCGGATATGCGACGGCCATCCTATCGACGACCTACGGCATCTCCTTCTGGCTGTGCCTGCCGATTTCAGCCCTGGCTGCGGCCTTCGTCGGCTTCTTGATCGGCTGGCCACTTCTGCGCCTCCGCGGCATCTATTTCGCCATGGTCACGCTCAGCCTGACAGAAGCAGTCCGCCTGTTATTCCTCAACACGCTAGGCGCGAGCGGCGGCGGCGTTCTCAACATTCCGCGTCCGGCCGGTCTTTCTACGCCGCTGTCGTTCTATCTCTTCGCCGCGACCCTCCTGCTTGTCGGCTACGTTGCGGTTTGGCGCCTCGCCAACAGCCGCATTGGATGGATCTTCCGCTCCATGCGCGAAAACGAGGAGTTGACCATGTCCATCGGCATCAACATTGCCCGCTACCGCGTGCTCGCCTTCGTGCTGTGCTCGGCGATGGGTGGGATTGCAGGAGCGTGTTTCGCGGCCCTGCAGCAGAACATCTATCCGGCGACCTATACCGTCTCCGACTCAATCAACTTCATGCTCTACTGTTTTCTCGGCGGGCTGGAATTCGTCCTTGGCCCGATTGTGGGCGCCTTCGGCCTCGTCATGGCGTTCGAGCTGCTCCGTTCGATCCAAGAGTACCAAGCGCTGCTCTATGGCCTGATGATGATCATCGTCATGCTCTTCCTGCCGAACGGCCTGCTCAGCATTGGCTCTTTGCTGCGCCGCGGATCAAGGTGACCCCATGAGCTTCCTGACTATTGAGAACCTGACGAAGCGTTTCGGTGGGCTGACGGCGGTCAACGACATCTCCTTCAGCGTGTCGAAGGGTGAGATCCTGTCGGTCATCGGGCCGAACGGCGCGGGCAAGTCGACGCTGTTCAAACTGATCGGCTCCTTCGTTAAGCCCACCTCCGGCCGGGTCCTGCTCGACGGCACGGTGGTCAGCGGCAGACAGCCCCATCAGGTAGCGCAGACTGGAATCGTCCGCACCTTTCAGGAAACAACCGTCTTCAAGGAGATGACAGCCCTTCAGAACGTGGTTGTTTCTCATCAGCTCGGCCTGAAGGCGACACCGCTCGGGGCATATTTCTCGACCGCTGCGGCGCGCGCCGATGCAAAGGCCTCAGCTGAGAGCGCAGCCGAAATCCTCGATTATCTTGGTCTCGGACATGTCAAGGGCGAACTGGCCCGCAACCTGCCACACGGGCATCTTCGCGCACTCGGCATTGCCATCGCGCTTGCCGCCAATCCTCGCGTGCTTCTGCTCGACGAACCGTTCGCCGGCATGAACTCTGAGGAGACCGACCGGGCCGTAGAGATGGTCGAAGGCATTCGCAAGCGCGGCATCACAATTCTCCTTGTCGAGCACGACATGCGCGCAGTCATGCGCATCAGTGACCGCATCGTTGTGGTGAGCTTCGGCTCAAAGATCGCGGAAGGACTTCCTGAGGAAGTCCGCGCCAATCCGGCCGTCATCGAAGCCTATCTCGGCCAAGACGACGAGACGATCGGGAGCTATTAGGGCATGACGGGCAGCAGCATGAAGTACTTCGAGGCGCGCCACATGACCGTCCGTTACGACCGGGTCAAGGCGATCAGCGACATCAGAATCGGGTTCGATGCGGGCGACGTAGTGTCCCTTATCGGGGCCAATGGCGCGGGCAAGAGCACTAGCCTGCGGGCGATCACCGGACTCGTGAACCTGGTCGAAGGGGAAATCTGGTTCGACGGGCAGCGCATCGACCGGCTGCCGGCAGCGCGCCGCGTCGCGATGGGCATCTCCATGGTGCCGGAAGGTCGCCGGGTTTTCCCGTTGATGACAGTGAAGGACAATCTCCTGATGGGAGCCTATACGCGCCGCGACGGGGCGGTGAAGCGAGACCTTGACCGTATTCTGGAACGCTTTCCCCGCCTGCGCGAGCGCCTGAAGCAACCGGCTGGCACGTTGTCGGGTGGCGAGCAGGAGATGCTGGTGATCGGCCGCGCCCTGATGTCGAAGCCGCGCCTTCTTCTCCTCGACGAGCCTTCGCTCGGACTCGCGCCTCTCGTTGTGCGCGACATTGCCCGCCTAGTCACCGAGATCAACCACGAGGAAGGCACCAGCGTTGTGCTGGTGGAGCAGAATTCGCGCATGGCGCTTCGCATCAGCCGATACGCCTATGTGCTCGAGACGGGGCGCATCGGACTCGAAGGGCCATCACTGGACCTTCTGAACGACGACAAGGTCAAGCAACTCTATCTCGGCGGCTGAAGCCGCCGGGATCGGAAAACCATGTAGAAAAGGACAGGAAGATGCCAGGAAAGATCATTCTCGCGGTAGGGCAGCTCGGACCCATCGCCCGTAGCGACAGCCGTGAAAAGGTTGTGGCGCGCCTTGTCGATATGCTCGAGCAGGCTGCGGCCCGCAATTCGGACTTTATCGTCTTTCCGGAACTGGCGCTGACGACGTTCTTCCCTCGCTGGTATTTCACGGACGAGGTCGAGCTGGATGCGTTCTACGAGACGGAAATGCCGAGCCCGGTAACGCGCCCGCTGTTCGAGGCTGCTTCCAAGCACGGCATCGGCTTCAATCTGGGCTTCGCCGAGCTGGTGATGGAAGACGGAAAGAAGCGGCGCTTCAACACCTCGATCGCCGTCGACAAGACGGGCCGAATTGTCGGCAAGTATCGCAAGGTCCATCTGCCTGGCCACAAGGATTATGAGGATTACCGCCCGTTCCAGCATCTCGAAAAGCGTTACTTCGAGACGGGCGATATGGGTTTCCCGGTCTATGATGTCGACGGCTTCAAGATGGGCATGTTTATATGCAACGACCGGCGCTGGCCGGAGACCTGGCGCGTGATGGGCCTTAAGGGCGCAGAACTGATTTGCGGCGGTTACAACACGCCGCTGCACAATCCACCGGTACCGCAGCACGACCAGCTCAGTTCGTTCCACCATCTCCTGTCGATGCAAGYTGGCGCCTATCAGAACGGCGCGTGGACGGCTGCGGCGGGCAAGGTTGGCGTGGAGGAGGGCTGCATGCTGCTCGGTCACTCCTGCATCGTCGCACCCACCGGGGAACTCGCCGCGCTCACCAACACGCTGGACGACGAGGTCATTACGGCCGCTGCCGATTTCGCCCGGTGTCGGGAGATCCGCGAGCATATCTTTAATTTCGAGATGCACCGCGAGCCGAAGAACTACGGGCTGATCGCGGCCGTCTGACCGACGCGGGCTAACACGGAAAGGTGGTTGCTGACGACCGCCCCTCGTGGGGCGGAACGGGAATGGCTTGCCTGCCCGCGTTGGTGGTGGTTACAGGAAAGGGAGAAGAACATGCGCGCGATCCTGCTGGATCGGCCAGGCGAGTCCCCGGGTCTACTTCGCGTCGCCGAGGTGGCCTCGCCAGCGGCGGAACCAGGGCAACTCGTCGTCGCTGTCGCATACTGCGGCTGCAATTTTGCAGACACGATGATGTGGCGCGGCACCTATCCGCATCCCAAGCACTACCCGCTCGTTCCGGGCTCTGAAATTGCGGGCACCGTGACGGCGATTGGCGAAGGCGTGGAAGGCTTCGCCGTTGGCGACCGGATAGCCGGCTATCCCGAAGCCGGCGGCGGCTTCGCGGAGCTGTGCAGCGTACCGGCGGACGGTGCCATCCGGCTTCCTGATTCCGTAAGCTTTGAGACTGCCGCTGCGTTCCTCATCCAGGCCCAGACCGCTTGGCATCTCCTGCACACCGTCTCCACGGTCCGGCCGGGCGAGGTTGTCCTGATCCACGCCATCGGCGGCGGCGTCGGGCTCTACCTCACCCAACTCGCTGCCCAGGCCGGTGCCATCGTTCTGGGAACCGTCGGCACTCCAGGCAAGGAACACCGTGCGCTCGATTATGGCGCAAGCCTCGTCGTTAATCGCGCGCAGGCAGATTTTGTGGCGGAGATCGGAGAGTTTGTGGGTGCCCGCAGGGTCGACAAGGTCTACGATTCTACGGGCGCGACAATCCTAGATCGTAGCTTCGCAATCCTTGGCCCGCTCGGCCACATTATAAGCTATGGCGAGGCGGAGGGGCGGCCGCTCGAGAATCTCTGGGCACGGTTGGTCGAGAAGTCCGCGACCTTTACACGTTTCCATCTGGGCCATCTCGATTTCAGATCGCAAGCTTGGCGTGATGGGCTGCGCCTAACCCTTGATGCCGTTGCCGACGGGAGGCTCCGCGTCCCAGTCGAGCGCATCTTCCCGTTCGAACAGGCAGAGCAGATGTACGAATGCCTTGAATCCCGCACAGTGTCGGGAAAGCTCCTGCTCGCTGTCAATCCAACTGCAACTAATAGCCGGAGCTAAAACAATGAAAGAGTTCGATCTCGTCATCCGTGGAGGAACCGTTGCTAATGCGAGCGACTGCTTCCGGGCAGACGTTGCAATCACCGACGGAAGGATCGTCGCGATGGGTGAAAATCTCGGCCCTGCCTTACGCGAGATTTCGGCGGAGGGACGCCTCGTGCTTCCCGGCGGCGTCGATTCCCATTGCCATATCGAGGAGCCGCAGGTCGGCGAGGTCAGAAATGCCGACACCTTCGTTTCCGCTACCTCTTCGGCGGCAGCCGGCGGCACCACGACAGTCATCTCCTTCTCCCAACAGACTAAGGGGAGCGGTGTCACCGACGCTTTGCGCGACTATCACCGCAAGGCGTCCCGCTCACTAATCGACTATTCCTTCCACCTCGTTGTCACTGATCCGACCGATGCCGTTTTAGAGGAACTGGTCCCACTCATTGAGGAAGGACACCGTTCGCTCAAGATCTTCATGACCTATACCAACGTGGTGCTCGACGACGAGCAGACACTCCGCGTGCTGGCGCTCGCCCGACGCTCCGGCGCTCTCGTCACGGTTCATGCCGAAAACCATGCGGCGATCATGTACCTGACTCGTGCGCTTGAAAAGGCGGGGCTCACCAGCCCGAAGCACCACGCCTGGGCGAAGYCAATGCCGGTCGAGCGAGAGGCGTGTCATCGCATCATCATGCTTTCCGAATTGCTGGACGTGCCGATCCAGATCTTCCACGTCTCTGGTGCGGAGGCCGCGGAGGAGATCCGCCAGGCGCAGAACCGCGGCCTGAAAGTCTTCGGTGAGACATGCCCACAATATCTAATGCTGACTGCTGCGGATCTCGACAGGCCGAACTTCGAGGGCGCGAAGTTCCTGTGCAGCCCCGCGCCACGTACGACGGCCGACCAAGAGGCGCTGTGGGATTATATCCGCACCGGCACGATAGGGGTCGTTTCCTCCGACCACGCGCCCAACCGCTTCGACGATCCCCATGGAAAGAAGGTCGGCGGCGAGGACGCCCCTTTCAGCGCCATTCCGAACGGCGTGCCGGGCCTCGCGACACGGCTGCCAATCCTCTTCTCCGAGGGGGTGAGCAAGGGCCGCATTGACCTCAACACCTTTGTGGCGCTGACCGCGACAAACCCGGCAAAACTTTTCGGCCTACATCCGAAGAAGGGGACAATTGCCATCGGCGCGGACGCGGACATCGCGATCTGGGATCCGGAGCGGAAGGTGACCATTCGCAACGATATGCTGCACCATGGGGTCGACTACACAACCTATGAAGGCATCGAGGTGACGGGTTGGCCGGTCATGACGTTGTCGCGTGGCGAGGTTGTCTGCGAGGACGGTGTGGTCGTCGGCAAGCCAGGGCACGGGCGTTTCCTTGCCCGTGGCCCCTACGATGCCATCAGGCCGCGCGGCAAGCATGTGACGCCATTCGATCCTGTGACTGGCAAGGTCCTTTCAGGTGAACTGCAAGCGGCCAACCACTAATGCAACTCCGGGAAAAGCGTAAAGCGGCTTTTCTTACGGAACTGCTGAAATGTTCAAGCGGGAGAATGCGATGAGGATCAAGGTCATCAATCCGAACACGACGCTTACCATGACCTCAAAGATTGGCGAGGCGGCTTCGATCGCCGCGTTTGCGGGGACAGAGGTCGTAGCCGCCAGCCCCTCGATGGGGCCAGCTTCCATTGAGGGGCACTATGATGAGGCGGTGAGCGCGCTCGGCGTGCTAGACGAGGTGCGCAGGGGAGCGGCGGAGGGATTTCAGGGTTACCTCATTGCCTGCTTCGACGATCCGGGCCTGCATGCCGCCCGCGAAATCGCTAATGGACCAGTCGTCGGCATCGCGGAGGCCGCCATGCATATGGCGTCCTTCATCTCGGAAGGCTTTTCTGTCGTTGCGACTGGCCACCGCAGCCGCATCATCCTCGAACATCTGGCGCGCGCCTATGGGATGGAGCACAAATGCCGCACGGTTCGCACAACGGAACTGGCTGTGCTCGATCTGGAAGTCGAGGGATCGGACGCGCGCAATGTCATTCTAGAGGAATGCCGCCGGGCGATCGCCGAGGATCATTCGGACTGCATCGTATTGGGTTGCGCCGGCATGGCTGACCTCGTCGACTTCATCTCCCGTGAACTTGGCGTACCGGTCGTCGACGGCGTTGCCGCTGGCGTGAAGATTCTCGAAGGGTTGATTGGCATGGGTCTCTCCACCAGCCGGGCCCGCGGCTACGCCTATCCCAACCCCAAGAACTATACTGGGGAGATGGCCCGCTTTCAGCCCTGATGAGCAAGACCCTATGCAGAGGAATGTTACTGTGTCGAACGTAAGCACCGAGACGAGATCGCCGCTATTCTACCCGCTCCCGGACGTATCCGTGGACAGGCGCACTAAGGGAATGCCGGGAAACCTCGCGGACATGCCGCTTGCCGACATAGGTCGGCAGGGCTGGAATCTTTTGCGACGTGATCTGCCGACACCGCTTGCGGTGCTCGACTATGGCGCAATCGCTGAAAACAGCCGCTGGATTGCGGCGGTAACGGCCCAGTACGGCGTATCGCTCTGCCCACACGGCAAGACCACGATGGCGCCGCAACTCTTCCGTAAGCAGCTCGATAACGGATGTTGGGGCATCACGCTCTCCACGCAGCACCATGTCCAGGTGGCGCGCCACTATGGCGTGTCTCGGATTTTCCTGGCCAATCAGATCCTTGAGCCAGGTTTTCTCTCATACATCGCCCGATCGCAGATTGAGGACCCGGACTTCGACTTCTACTTTCTCGTAGACTCCCTAGATGGGGTCGCTCTTCTCGAGCAGGTCGCGGCCGGCCATCCCGCCCACAGGCCGTTCCAGGTGCTGATTGAACTCGGATCGCCCTTCGCGCGTACCGGCTGCCGGACCGAAGCCGATGCACGGGCTATTGCCGATCGTTTGGCGAGAATGCAACATTCGGCTACCCTCGTCGGCATCGAGGGCTTCGAGGGAAGCATCCGCGGGGCGGATAGGGCTGAAATTGAGCGCCGCATCGGTGACTTTCTCGCTTTCATGACGGAGACGGCCAGCGCCTTCGCGGCGGCTGGCCTGTTCCGCGGACGGGAGATTTTGCTGACGGCCGGCGGCTCGGCCTATTTCGATTTAGTCGCCAAGGCGCTGAGCCGCCCGGTCTTCGACAAGCCGTCGCGCGTTGTGCTGCGCAGCGGCTGCTATATCTCGCACGACGCCGGCATGTACGAGCGCGAGATCGCACGCGCGCTTGAGCGGTCGCCTGAGCTCGCGGCGCTGGATGCGAAGCCACGGCAAGCCCTGACTGTGTGGGCGACGGTGCAATCCCGGCCGGAACCTGGACTGGCATTCCTCAATGCCGGCCGGCGAGACCTGTCCTATGACGCGCATCTGCCTCGGCCGCTCCGTTACGCATCCGGTGTGGGCGGGTTGACGGTGCAGCCCCTGCCGGAAGGCTACGAGATCATCATGCTGAACGACCAGCATGCCTATCTCAAATGTCCCGTCGAAAGCCCCTTGCGCGCTGGTGACCTCGTGGAATTGGGAATCTCGCATCCATGCACGACTTTTGACAAATGGGACGTGCTCTGCGTGATCGACGAGCGTTTCGATGTAGTCGAGGCAGTGAAGACTTTCTTTTAAGATGGGGGAATACGATGCCAAAGCAGAATATCGTGCTGGAGAATGCGCCCAAGCGCGCAGGCCCTTATTCTCACGCCGTCACCGCCAACGGCTTCGTCTTCGTGTCGGGACAGGGACCGGTCGATCCGGAAACGGGGACGATGCCGGCCGACTTCAGTGCACAGGTACGCCAGGCACTCCGCAACATGGAGACAGTCCTGGAGGGTGTGGGAAGCAGTCTGTCGGATGTGGTTAAAGTCAACGCTTATCTCGCCAACCTTGCCGATTTCGACCACTTCAATGCAGTCTACTCAACCTTCTTCGACGAAGACAAGCTCCCGGTCAGGACGACAATCGGTTGCACTCTCAACGGCATGTTGTTCGAGATTGATTGTGTTGCTGTTCAGGCAGAACAATAGGAAACAAAAATGCTGATTTCGCAGGTTAGACACGCCGACAACTCGATCACCGTGGTCGTGCGCGAGGACGGTGGCAGGGGCCGGACCGTGAAGGATGCTGGAAGCGTCTATACGCTCGCTTTGGATGCAGCTAATAGCAACCGGTCACTGAAGGATTTAATCGAAGCGAAGGGCTTAGGCGAAGAGGTCGATCTCGACGAAGCCTATGCGGGCGGTCGCCTGCTGTCGCCGATCACCCATCCGGATGCCGCGCACCTGCACCTGACTGGTACGGGGCTTACCCATCTCGGCTCGGCGGCGACGCGCGATTTGATGCATAAGACGGCGGAAGCGGCCGAAGAGACGCTGACGGACTCTATGAAGATGTTCCGCATGGGCCTTGAAGGCGGGAAACCCAAGGCCGGTGAGAAGGGCGTGCAGCCGGAATGGTTCTATAAGGGCAATGGTAGGCAGGCGGTGGCACCCGGCGCTGCGCTGACCTCGCCCTCCTTCGCGCTCGACGGTGGCGAGGAGCCGGAAATAGCGGGCATCTACGTCATCGCCGCCGATGGCTCCCCCTTTCGCATCGGCTTCGCCGTAGCGAACGAATTCTCAGACCACGTGACAGAGCGCATCAACTATCTCTATCTCGCGCATTCCAAGCTGCGGCAGGCGAGCTTCGGCCCGGAAATCCGTATTGGCGCCGCCCCAGACGATATCCGCGGCTTCTCGAGCATTATCCGTGGCGGCAAAGTACTGTGGGAGAAGCCGTTCGTCTCCGGCGAGGCGAACATGTCCCATTCCTTCGCCAACCTCGAATACCATCACTTCAAGTACAGCCTTTTCCGAGCGCCGGGTGATGTTCAKGTCCATATGTTCGGTACGGCAACACTCTCGTTCGGTGACGGCATTCGCACGCAAGAGGGTGACGTCTTCGAGATCGAAGCGGACGGTTTTGGCCTTCCGCTGCGCAATCCTTTAGCAATTGCCAAGGAGGTAGAGATTGAAATCCAGCAATTGTAATTGTTGCAGCGGGCTGCTTGCCGGGACCACAGCACGATCGATCTAAGGCTCAAAGTCCAGGATCATCGATCAATACCTGATAACTGGTCAATAGGTCGGCAGCAAGGCGAACAAGAATATCAATCCGTCGAACATCAATGAGGTGGCGGGTCAATACGCCGTTGGTTCCTTGAGGACGAGTACTCGGTGATGGCTATGGCCAAGTCGACAATCATGGCTTAATCGCAGTCCGGCAATCCTTACTATGCAATTCAAAGAAGAATGCCGAGTTCGGTTAGCTGCTGTCGCGTGAAGCAAGGCGAGACGCTGCCGTCGGTATCCCTCAACTCCGGTGCAGAGCTCACTCGCGAGTCGGTCGAAGTGCATCGTCAGACGAGCGCAAGAAAGATCAGGCCGAGAGCAGGGATACTACTAGGTCCTGTCTGAAGGCCTGTGAACCTGCATAAGGATATGGCTGTTGCTTTGGTGGGGCTCACCAAGGTGGAAACCGGCGATGCGGCGGCATGAACTGAGCGATGCCCAATGGGAGCTGACTGCCGATCTTATGCCCACGGTTAGGCGGCACGGCAGTTTGATCGAATCCTTGTGGCCCAACCAATGGTCGAAGGTATTTTGCTTCTCACATCCGACGCGATCGTCGCTCGTTATCCAGGTGCTGTGCACCTTGTATGATGCGCCCCTAGCGTCCGCCGTAAGCCATGTGGCGATTCGGGTCTTTGTGTGGAATTCGCTCGAGCTTGCTCTTGTGAGGGAGCGGCAATTTCATCGGGCTATGGAGCCCGGACCTTCACCTCGCTGACGCGGTTTGCGGCTTTAGCAAACCGCTGGTCAAAGCTGACAAAGGCCGTGCATCCCACCGCTTTTGCCAAGTGAAGAGCGTCCGCAAAATCGAGCCCTTTGGCCATCCAATCGAGAGCTTTTGCGGCCAGGGAAGCGTCTTCCAAAGTGACATGCGGCAGTCCGGCAAAGGCGCTCAACGCCGCTCCGATCTGAACCGGAGTATAGCCATAGGCGCTGCGCAGGACCCATTCCGTCTCCAGAAGAACGGTCGTGCAAATGAAGACATCTTCCCGATCAATCAGGCCTCGTGCTTGCGGCGATTGCTCAGCGTGATCGCCCGTCAGGTAGCGAACGATCAGATTGGTATCAATCGCGAGCATGACGCCGCTTGGCCTCGGCAACGATGCTGGCTTCCATCTCCTCAAGGGACTTGGGCGGGCCCTGATGGGGCAGGCACCCATACACATCGTCCGGCTGGGTTGGGGAAAACACGGGGGCTGCCTTCAGCAAAACGCCCTCCGGTGTCTCCTCCACGACCAACCGGGTTCCGGGATCCCAGTGCCGATGCTGCCTGATGGATTTGGGCAAAATCACCTGGCCTTTGGTGGAAACGACCGTCGTGAGGCGCTCTGATCGTGTCATAGGGACCCTGCCAAGAAAGGTAAGACGATGGTAAGATAAACAGTCTGCAGAGCCGTTTCAAGGCCATTTCGTCCTGAGATCAAGAGCTGCTCCACACCGAATTCCGAATAGGCAGAAATGTCGAGCGCATCATGGCGTGCACGCGTGAACCTCCCCGCCTTAAAAGGCGGGGCTTCCGTGTCCCTTCAGGCCAGGCGTCTCGTCTCCAAGGTGGGTGATGGTCACCGCAGCATTCTGGGCGTGGTCGTGGTCCGCGCCGCCATCGCCGCACACCCATCGCCTGAGCGTCAGTCCTTTCAGCCCTCTCGAACCGCTAATGCTTGCGCACTCAAATTAGGTTGCGTTGTCTCCGCTTCATCGACCTCGCTACACGGTGCCCCTGCGTGATCGCATGTGTATCGGAGATCATTGCGCAGCATCGACCACCCGGCATCGAGAACGCCCTTTGCCATTGAGGTCTTGGCCCGTTTCGAGGCTGATACAATGCCGATCGAGTTGGAACGGGCGCTGATCTCGTTGCTGTCGTTCCGGACCACGGTAACAGCGTTCCCGAGCGTGACCAGACGCTTTCCGCTCGTCGCATCATCACGCCCACCTCGTGTTCACCGGTTGCGGCTTTAGACCCAACGTCGGCCAGCTTTTCCGCCGGTCCCATCGGGTCAGTCATGATGTGTCTCCTCGAAATTGAGTGAGACAGCGAAATACTCCCGGCTTCGGGTAGTGCGGCACTCCCCCATTTGCAGAAAGCTGCAACCGGTTGTGGAAAACTGGCCTAGGCAAAGCGTCAGTCATGACCGCTCGCTGCGGTGACGCAAGCCAATCCAATCGCGGCGAGGCATCCGCTTGAGCCGTGCCTCGCCACCCTCACAGGCTGGGTCGCTGTCCGCCACAAGGGTCTCCATCGGAGGGGACGCCAATAGGTACGCATCCATCTCCGCTCCCGGTCACCTGCATCCCAACAACGCCCTGCCCGCCCGGCGAGATGTTGCGGAAGGCTCCCTCATGACCGGGGCCGGGTCTTTGCCCTGATCCCGCTCATGGCCTCCAGCATCCGAAGGCCCATTCCCCCGAGTTTCCTGTCTTGGCGCAGGTTCATGTCCCACCCCCGCAACTCGTTCGCTGATAGGATTTAGAGTGGTAGACCAATGGAGTTGCGACCTTAGTCAGGTGGTGCCTATCGGACCTCAGTCCGTCTAGTCATCACGGCGACCTCTTCTCACAATAGGGAACCTGTTCACCCTAGACGGAGGAAGTGGGATGGCATTGCAGCTTGGAAACGAGGACCTTAGAGACCTTCTTGACCTGATCCGGAGCGGGCAGATCCGGGATGCCAGTGGCATGGGCAACAACGTCGAGAACCCTCATTGGGCTACGGCAGGGCAGCAGTTTGTCCGACTCACTGACCCCTACTACACTGATGGCATCACTGGCATCCGCACGACGGTGAACACGCCGCGTGAGATCTCAGACATCATATCCAACCAGGACAACAACGGCGACGGCATTGAGGAAAGCATGCCGAACGCATTTGGCGGCAGCGCGTTCCTGACCTTCTTTGGGCAGTATTTCGATCATGGTCTCGACTTTGTCCCAAAAGGGCAGCCTGGAGTCGTTCAAATCGGATCAGACAGCTTCCCGATTTCCGCGTCACGCGCCAACTATGCACCCGGAACTGGGATCGATCCTGATGGCGTCCCCAATAGCGGCGATGAGATTGCAGCACAGCATCTGAACATGACGTCGCCCTATGTCGACCAGAACCAGGTTTACGGTTCCCACGAGCAAGTCACGGACCTTCTGCGCAAATGGGAGCAAGGGCCGAACGGTCCCGTGCAGACAGCCTACATGCTTGCAGGAAACGCTGATGGCTCCGGCCGGCGACTACTCCCAACCCTTGATCATGTCCGTGAGAACTACCGGATCATGACAGGTGGGCAGGAACTAACTTCCGCAGACGTCTCCAACTTTGACAGCACAGGGCACTCGCTGCTGCTCGATTTCATACCTTCCTTTGTGGGGAACAATCCGGCGGAAGGCTACGACCTCGATGCTATGGGGCATTACTACGTCGCCGGTGATGGCCGGGCGAACGAGAACGTGATGCTCACCTCTATGCACACGATTTGGGCACGCAATCACAATTTCTGGGTGGATCATCTCAAGGAGCGTACGGGCAGCACCTGGACGGAAGAGGAGTATTTCCAGGCGGCGCGTATCGTGAACGTCGCCGAGTACCAGCGCGTCGTGTTCACCGAATTTGCCGACGCCATGGCGGGCGGCATCGACCCGGGCGAAAAGGAGCACGGCTTCGACGGGTACGATCCCACGGTCGACGCCTCGATTTCGGCGGAATTCGCCCATGTAGCTTATCGGTTCGGCCATTCCATGCTCAACGAGACAGTGAGCTACAAGGATGCCGACGGCGAGATGCACGACATCTCTCTGGTGCAAGCCTTCCTCAATCCGGGCAAGGTATCCGAACTCGGCATCGACGAGTTGCTGCTAGGTGCCACCAGCGTCGCGCATCAGGCGATCGATGTCGACGTGGTCAACGCCCTGCGTAACCAACTCGTCGGGCGGCCTCTCGATCTTGCTGCCCTCAACATCTTCCGCGGTCGCGACACGGGTGTTGCACCTTTCAACTCCGTCCGTGAGCAGCTTTACGAAAAGACCGGACTGGCGAGTCTACGGCCCTATGAGGGCTGGGGCGATTTCCAGAAGCGCAACGACCTCTCCGATGGCTTTATCACTCAGCTCAAGCAGGCCTACCCGGAGGGCTTTGAGCATATGGACCTGTGGGTCGGGGGCTTGGCGGAGAAAGCCACCAAAGGGCAACTCGGATCCACCTTCGGCTACATCTTTCTTGAGCAGCTCGACCGGCTGCAAGATGGGGATCGGCTCTACTACTTCGAGGTCTTCGACGACAGCCTGTTTCATGACAGCGGACAGACTTTCGCCGACATCATCATGCGCAACACGGGCATCACGGGCCTATCCCCCCATGTGTTCCAGGTCTCCATAAGCGGGCAGACGAACGGCAGCCGCCTTTCTCCCGAGGCTCCTGCCGATCCGGATCTGGTGCAGCCAACCGATCCTGTCACACCCGCAGATCCGGATCCGGTGCAGCCGACCATTCCCGTGGCGCCTGAAAACCTCTTCCTCGAAGGTACCTCGCGCAGCGAGTCGCTCTGGGGCGGCGACGGTCATGACCAGATGGACGGCGGGCGCGGCCACGACCGGCTCTACGGCCATGGCGGCAATGACAAGCTCTACGGCGGCGATGGGCACGACCGTCTAGACGGCGGCGAGGGCCACGACCGCATGTGGGGCGGGCGCGGCAACGACGTCTACATCGTCGACCACCAGCAGGATCGTGCCTATGAGAGTCGAGGTCAGGGCACCGACACGGTCAAGACAACGGTATCCTACTCCCTCTCGGGCACTCACGTGGAAAAACTCGAGCTCACAGGAACGGAGGACATCAATGGCACAGGCAATCGCCTAGCTAACAGCCTGACGGGTAATTCCGGCGATAACGTGCTCAAGGGCGGGGCCGGTCACGACGTGCTTAAGGGCAAAGATGGCAGCGACAAGCTGCATGGCGGATCCGGCCATGACAAACTCCAAGGCGGATCTGGCAACGATCACCTCAAGGGGGGGGCTGGGGATGACAGGCTCACAGGCGGATCGGGACAGGATGTCTTCCACTTTGAGAAAAACGGTGGTTATGACACGGTAACCGACTTCCGCAACGATCACGACAAGATCGATGTGAGAGGCCTATCTGGGGTGAACAGCCTGTCCGACCTGAACTTCATGCAAGTGGGTCAGGATGTGATGATTGGCCACGGCTCCGATATCCTCGTCCTCAAGGGTGTCACGGCATCCGATCTCGACAACAGCGACTTCATCTTCTGACGCTGTCTGCCCGAGATCGGCGTCGCCCTGCCGGGAGCATCCCTCAAACGCTCCCGGGGGGCGGCGCCCTCTAGMGCATCGGATGTTTAATCGGACGCATATCCAGCAGCCTTGAGGTAGTTCCAACATTCTTGTGGCTCGAACAGGTTGCAGATCTCACCGAGGGTGCGCCAGAGCGCGTCCAAGGTGCGGGCTTCGGCTTTGCGCAGATGCGCTTTGATCTTGGCAAAGGTCTGCTCAATCGGATTCAAATCCGGACTGTAAGCAGGCAGGAACAGGAAC
>NZ_JBFUMH010000034.1:0-41868 GCF_054049475.1 Microvirga sp. P5_D2
CGTCTACATCCTCTATCCCGACCCTTGGCCCAAGCGCCGCCAGCGCAAGCGCCGCCTGGTGTCGGACGAGATGCTCGTCGAGCTTGCCCGCGTCATGAAGCCGAGCGCCGAGCTGCGCTTTGCCAGCGACATCGACGACTACATCGGCTGGGTACTCGCCCGGGTGATGCGCTCAAAGGATTTCCGCTGGACCGCCACCCGCCCCGACGATTGGCGCAACGCTTATGAAGGCTGGCCGGGCACCCGTTATGAGGCGAAGGCGATCCGCGAGGGCCGCGTGCCGAGCTACCTGACGATGGTGCGGGTTTAAGCTATTTTCCGAAGCCGCAAGGCGGACACTTTCGAGAAGTCTTGCGTTTTTAGCCTTGTGGAGCTATATCTCTCGCCGTCAGCTCTGGTTGCAGCGTTAAGCTGCCCTTCGAGAGTGGGCCCCGCCGGGTCCGCTCTTTTTTATTGCTTGAATGCCGGAGCTTTGGAGAACCATGACGAACGAACGCGACAAGCGGCTGATTACTGAGGACGGCGTCGCCGCCCGGGTGGCTGCCATCGTCGAGCCCGTGATCGAGGATCTGGGCTTCAATCTCGTGCGCGTGAAGGTCACCGGCGAGAATGGCTGCACCGTGCAGATCATGGCCGAGCGGCCTGACGGCACCATGTTGGTGAGCGATTGCGAGACCGTCAGCCGCGCCGTTTCGCCGGTGCTGGATCTCGAAGACCCGATCTCGACCGCCTATTATCTCGAAGTCTCCTCGCCGGGCATTGACCGTCCGCTCGTGCGCATCAGCGATTTCGAGCGCTGGACCGGCCATGACGCCAAGATCGAGATGGCCGTGCCGGTGGCGGGCCGCAAGCGCTTCCGCGGTTTCCTGCGGGGCGTGGAGAACGGCGAACTCGTGATCGAATTGCCGGACGTGAAGGAAGGCCTCGAGCCCATCGCGCGCGTTCCCCTCTCGGACCTGGGTGAGGCGCGTCTGGTTCTGACCGACGACCTGGTCCGTGAATCGCTGCGCCGGGGAACCGCGCCGACCACGGACGATCTTGATGAAGACACGGACGTGGTGGAAGCGCCTGAACAGGACAACGACCCGTCCGATACGAAACCGAACTAAGGAGTGACCTCGATGGCTGTTAGCGCCAACAGGCTTGAGCTCTTGCAGATCGCCGATGCGGTCGCGCGTGAGAAGGTGATCGACAAGCAGATCGTGCTGGACGCCATGGCCGATGCCATCGCGAAGGCCGCGCGGTCGCGCTACGGCGCCGAGACCGACATCCACGCCGAGATCAACCCGAAGACCGGTGAGCTGCGCCTCGCGCGCCATCTCCTCGTGGTCGAGGACGGCGCGATGGAGAACGATTCCCGCGAGATCACTCTCTCGGAAGCCCGTTCGCGCCACAATCCGGCGGCCCAGGTCGGCGACGTGATCGCCGACACCCTGCCCCCCTTCGATTTCGGCCGCATCGCGGCGCAGTCGGCCAAGCAGGTGATCGTGCAGAAGGTGCGCGATGCCGAGCGTGACCGCCAGTACCAGGAATACAAGGACCGCATCGGCGATGTGGTGAACGGCGCCGTGAAGCGCGTCGAATACGGCAACGTGATCGTCGATCTCGGCCGTGGCGAGGCGATCATCCGCCGCGACGAGCTGATCCCGCGCGAGACGTTCCGCCCCGGCGACCGCGTCCGCGCTTATCTCTTCGACGTGCGCCGCGAGACCCGCGGCCCGCAGATCTTCCTGTCGCGCACGCATCCGCAGTTCATGTCGAAGCTCTTCGCCTCTGAAGTGCCGGAGATCTACGACGGCATCGTCACCGTGCAGGCAGTGGCCCGCGATCCCGGCTCCCGCGCCAAGATCGCCGTGATCTCGCGCGATTCCTCGATCGATCCTGTCGGCGCCTGCGTCGGTATGCGCGGATCGCGCGTCCAGGCGGTCGTCGGCGAATTGCAGGGCGAGAAGATCGACATCATTCCGTGGTCCCCCGATCAGGCGACCTTCATCGTCAACGCGCTCCAGCCGGCCGAGGTCGTGAAGGTGGTGCTCGACGAGGAAGCCGACCGCATCGAAGTGGTGGTGCCCGACGATCAGCTCTCGCTCGCCATCGGCCGTCGCGGCCAGAACGTGCGTCTGGCTTCGCAGCTCACCGGCTGGGACATCGACATTCTCACCGAGGCCGAAGAATCCGAGCGCCGTCAGAAGGAATTCGCCGAGCGCACCGATCTCTTCATGAACGCCCTCGACGTGGACGAGGTGGTGGGCCAGCTGCTCGCTTCCGAAGGCTTCCGCTCTGTCGAGGAAATCGCCTACGTGGATGCCGGCGAAGTGGCTTCCATCGAAGGCTTCGACGAGGACACCGCCGGCGAGATCCAGGAACGCGCCCGCGAATATCTGGCTCGCATCGAGGCCGAGAACGAGGCACGCCGCACGGAGCTGGGCGTCGAGGACGACCTGAAGGAGATCGACGGCGTCACCACGGCCATGCTTGTGGCCTTTGGCGAGAACGACATCAAGAATGTCGAGGACCTGGCCGGCTGCGCCACCGACGATCTCGTCGGCTGGACGGAAGGCAAGGGCGCCGAGGCGACTCGTTACAAGGGCGCTCTCGACGGCTTCGATGTGTCGCGGGCCGAGGCCGAGTCGATGGTCATGGCAGCCCGCGTGAAGGCCGGCTGGATCGAGGCGCCGGAAGAGGTGGTGGAGACCGAGGAATCGGCCGATGAGGCCGAGACCGAGGCTCAACCGTCTTAACCCCCGGTTATGGCAAAGCGAGGTCAGCACCAGTGCCGCGGCATGAACCGGAGCGCACCTGCATCATTACCCGCGAGGCGCAAGGCCCCGCGGGACTGATCCGCTTTGTCCTCGGGCCCGACAGCCAAGTCGTGCCCGATCTGCGTCATAAGCTTCCGGGCCGCGGCGTCTGGGTCACGGCCCGCCGCGACATGGTAGAGCAGGCGGTCAAGCGCCGCCTTTTCTCCCGCGCCTTCAAGACCGAGGCCAAGGCCTCCGAGACCCTGCCCGACGACATCGAGCGCGTGCTCCGGGACGATTTGCGGCAGGGTCTGGCGCTCGCCAATAAGGCGGGCAACGTCATCACCGGCTTCCAGAAAGTCGAGTCGGCTATCACGGATAAACCCATCGTTGCCCTTATTCATGCCGCAGAGGCGGCCGAAGATGGGCGAAGAAAATTGGCGAACCCGTTGCGAAAACGCCTCGGCGAGGCAATATCTAGCTTTCCGGTCATCCAAGTATTGTCGATTGACGAATTGGATTTGGCATTAGGCCGGTCTCATGTGATACATGCTGCCCTCGTCGCGGGCGCTGGGAGCGACGGCTTTCTGAACCGCTGGCATCGCTACCGCACCTATTGCGGCGCCGATGCCAATCCATCTGGCCTCGATTTCGAGACCGGCGAACCCACGATTTTGAAACCCGCAGGAACTGAGGCGGAATGACTGATACCAAAAACCAGGGCGACAAGACGCTCCATGTGTCGCCCAAGACGCTGTCGCTGAAGCGCCCCGTCGAGCAAGGCACGGTGCGCCAAAGCTTCTCCCATGGCCGCTCGAAGGCGGTCGTGGTCGAGACAGTCAAGCGTCGCCCTGCCGTTGGCCCCACGGGGGCCAAGGATGAAAAGCCGGCAACCCCGCAGGCTGCAGCACCCGTTGCCGCGCCGAAGGCGCCTGCCCCGGCGCCAAAGCCCGCAGCCCCCGCGCAGGACCGACGCCCGCAGCGCTCCGGTGGCTCCTCCTCCAATGCGCCCCGCTCCGGTGTGGTTCTGCAGACGCTGTCCGATCAGGAACGCGACGCCCGCATGAACGCCCTGGTCGATGCCCGTCGCCGCGACGAGGAAGACCGCAAACGTCAGGCCGAGGAAGCTGTCCGCCGTACCGAGCGTGAAGCTGCCGAAGCACAGGACCGTGCTGCGGCCGAAGCCCGCAAGAACGAGGAAGACGAGCGCCGCCGTCAGGAAGCCGAGCACAAGCGCCGTGCCGAGGAAGAGGCCCGCCGTCGCCTTGGCGATGCAGCCGCTCCGGCACTCGCACAGGCTCGCGACCGTGATCGTGCCCCGGCTCCGCGCCAGGATGGCCCGCGCTCCGAGGGACGCCCCGGCGGCTTCCGCCAGGATGGCCCGCGCGGCGACGCTCCCCGCGGCGATGGCCCGCGCTCCGGCGGTTTCCGTTCCGATGGCCCGCGTGGCGATGCCCCCCGTTCCGGTGGCTTCCGCTCCGATGCTCCTCGCGGTGAAGGCCGTCCCGGCGGTTTCCGCTCGGAAGGTGGTCCGCGTGGCGAAGGTCGTCCCGGCGGCTTCCGTTCCGATGGCCCGCGTGAAGGACGCCCTGGCGGCTTCAGCGGCCCCCGCAGCGGAGGCGGCACCACAGGTGGCCGTCCGCCGAGCCTGAACCATATGGCACGCCCCGCGGCTCCGGCGATTCCGGATCCGTCGACGGCCAAGCCCAATACCCGCACCGCTGCGCCGGTCGCGACCCGTGGTCCCGCCGTCGAGATCGACGATGATGAGGCACCGCGCACGGTTCGCCGTCCCGGCACTCCGGCGAAGCCGGTTGCCGCTCCGAAGACGCCCAAGGCTGCTCCCGGCGAAGAACGCCGTCGTGGCCGCCTGACGCTTGCAACGGCGACCTCGGGCGACGACGAGCGCACCCGCTCGCTCGCGGCCTTCCGCCGCCGCAACCAGCGTCTGATGGGCCACCGCCAGGTGGAGCAGAAGGAAAAGATCGCCCGTGAGGTGATCGTTCCTGAGACGATCACCATCCAGGAGCTCGCCAACCGCATGTCGGAGCGCGCCGTGGACGTGATCAAGTTCCTGATGAAGCAGGGACAGATGCACAAGATCACCGACGTGATCGATGCCGATACCGCGCAGCTCGTCGCGGAAGAGCTCGGCCACACGGTGAAGCGCGTTGCGGAATCGGACGTCGAGGAAGGCCTGTTCGACACCCCGGATACGGACGAGAACCTCACGTCCCGTCCCCCGGTGGTCACCATCATGGGCCACGTCGATCACGGCAAGACCTCGCTGCTCGACGCGATCCGCAAGACCAACGTGGTTTCCGGCGAAGCCGGCGGCATCACGCAGCATATCGGCGCCTATCAGGTGACCTCGCCGCTCGGCGGCAAGATCACCTTCATCGACACCCCCGGCCACGCCGCCTTCACCGCCATGCGCGCCCGCGGCGCCAAGGTGACGGACATTGTCGTGCTCGTGGTGGCGGCCGATGACGGCGTCATGCCCCAGACCATCGAGGCGATCAACCACGCCCAGGCGGCCGGCGTGCCGCTGATCGTGGCGATCAACAAGGTGGACAAGCCCGACGCGAACCCGCAGCGGGTGCGCACCGAGCTGCTCCAGCATTCGATCGTCGTGGAATCCATGGGTGGCGAAACCCTCGAATTCGAGGTGTCCGCCAAGACGGGCCAGGGTCTCGAAACCCTGCTCGAAGGTCTCCAGCTCCAGGCCGAAATTCTCGACCTGAAGGCTAACTCGGAGCGTTCCGCCGAAGGCACCGTCATCGAAGCCAAGCTCGATCGCGGTCGCGGTCCGGTGGCGACCGTTCTCGTCCAGCGCGGCACGCTGCATACCGGCGACATCGTGGTGGCCGGCGCCGAATGGGGCCGCGTGCGCGCGCTGATCAACGATCTGGGCGCCAACGTGAAGGAAGCCGGTCCCTCGGTTCCGGTCGAGGTTCTGGGCTTCAACGGCACTCCGGAGGCGGGCGACCGCGTCGCGGTGGTCGAATCCGAAGCCCGTGCCCGCGAAGTCACCGAGTACCGCACACGCCAGAAGCGCGAACGTCAGGCCGCCCGCATGGGTTCGGCCGGACGCACGCTCGCCGACATGATGCGCGACCTGAAGGCCGGAGCCGGCCGCAAGGAATTCCCGCTCGTGGTTCGTGCGGACGTGCAGGGCTCGGCGGAAGCCATCGCCGGTGCTCTCGACAAGATCGGCAACGAGGAAGTGGGCGCCCGCATCATCCAGACCGGCGTCGGCGGTATCTCCGAATCCGACGTCACGCTGGCGGAAGCATCCGGTGCGATCATCCTCGGCTTCAACGTGCGCGCCCATAAGGAAGCACGCGAGGCGGCCGAGCGCGCCGGCATCGAGATCCGCTACTACAACATCATCTACGATCTCGTGGATGACGTGAAGGCGGCGATGTCCGGACTGCTCGCTCCGACGCTGCGCGAAGAGCGGCTCGGCGAGGCGCAGATCCTCGAGGTGTTCAACGTGTCCAAGGTCGGCAAGATCGCAGGCTGCCGCGTCCTCGACGGCGTGGTCCAGCGCGGCGCTCATGTCCGCCTCATCCGCGACAACGTGGTCATCCACGAAGGCAAGCTGTCTCAGCTCAAGCGCTTCAAGGACGATGCCCGCGAGGTCACCTCGGGCCAGGAATGCGGTATGTCCTTCGAGAACTACCAGGACATGCGCGCAGGCGACTTGATCGAGTGCTACCGCGTCGAGGAAGTGAAGCGCTCGCTCTGATCCGCTTCGCGCCTGATCCATCAGGTCTGAAACATTCATCATCGTGGCCGGGTTATTCCCGGCCACGATTTTTTTGAAGGATCCGGTCCGATCCCGGAGAAATGACAATGGCAAAACGTTTCGAACAAACCACCGGCCCCTCGCAGCGCCAGCAGCGCGTGGCCGAAATCATCCGTCATGCTCTGGCCGAGGTGCTCTCCCGCGGTGACTTGCAGGACGACGTGCTGACGAGGAACGTCATCACGATCCCCGAAGTGCGCATGTCGCCGGATCTCAAGCTCGCCACTGCCTATGTCATGCCGCTCGGCGGCAAGGACGAGGATGCGGTGATCAAGGCGCTGGAGAAGAACAAGAAGCACCTGCGCCAGGAAGTCGCCCGCCGGGTGAACCTGAAATTCGCGCCCGATCTGCGCTTCCGCCGCGACGAGAGCTTCGACGAGGCCGCGCGCATCGACGCGCTGCTGCGCTCCGAGCGAGTTGCCCGCGACACCGGCAAGCCCGGTCTCGATGTGTCCGACGACGACAACGACGAGTGAGATCGATGACTGAAGAACGTCCCGAAGATCGCTCTCCCCGTCGTCCGCAGGGCGACCGTCCGAAGAAGCGCGACGTGAACGGCTGGATCATTCTCGACAAAGGCGTCGGCATGACCTCGACGCACGCAGTCGCGGTGGTCAAGCGTGGGCTCTCTGCC
Source organism: Microvirga sp. P5_D2 (assembly GCF_054049475.1). Lineage (NCBI taxonomy): Bacteria > Pseudomonadati > Pseudomonadota > Alphaproteobacteria > Hyphomicrobiales > Methylobacteriaceae > Microvirga > Microvirga sp. P5_D2. The sequence goes on from NZ_JBFUMH010000034.1 coordinate 7,187, forward strand.
AAGAAAGCGGGCCATGCCGGCACGCTCGATCCCCTCGCCTCCGGCATCCTGCCGATTGCGCTGGGTGAAGCCACCAAGACCGTGCCGTTCATCATGGACGGGCGAAAGTCTTATGTGTTCACCGTCGCCTGGGGCGCGGAAACCAACACGGATGACACCGAAGGCGATATCGTCGAGCAGACGGACAAGCTGCCGGAGCCGTCCGAGATCGAGGCGCTGCTGCCGAGCTTTACCGGCTCCATCCAGCAGGTGCCGCCGCRCTTTTCGGCCATCAAGATCCAGGGCGAGCGCGCCTACGACCTCGCTCGCGATGGCGAGGTGGTGGAGTTGCAAGCGCGGACCGTGGAGATCGACCGCCTCACCCTCGTCCACCACGACGGCAACCGCTCCATCATCGAGGCCGATTGCGGCAAGGGCACCTATGTGCGCGCCATCGCCCGCGATCTTGGTCGCACGCTCGGTTGCCTCGGCCATATCGCGGCGCTCCGCCGTACCCGCGTAGGACCCTTCAGCGAACATGATGCAGTGACGGTGGACGATCTCGCCACCAACGCCGCCGCTTTGCGTCCCGTGGAAACGGCTCTCGACGAGATCCCGTCCGTCGCCGTCAGCCGCGACATGGCCACCCGCCTCATGCGCGGCCAATCCATTATCCTGCGCGGCCGCGATGCTCCGTTGTCCGGCAAGGCCTACGCCACCTGCAACGGGGTGTTGGTCGCAGTCGGCGACGTGGAACGCGGCGAGTTGGTGCCGCACCGGGTGTTCAATCTGGGAGCCTAAAACACGTTATCCCGGGGCTGCGCAGCAGAACCCGAGATCGTTCGATGAGAGTGGCACTTAATTCTGGTGACGATCCCGGATCGGCTTTCGCCGTCCAGGATGACACTCAGGAATTACCGATCCGCTTTCAGCCCCTGCGCTTCCCTCGTCAGGTATTTCAAGGTGATCGTCTCGATCGAGTCGTAGATCAGCTGAGCGGTCTTTTCCTCTTCGCCCAGGCTCTCCTGGAGGGCCGGAATAAACTTCCGGTAGCCGGAGGCCTCGGCCATGGCGATGAGGGACTTGTAGGACGCGATCTCGAAATTCTCGAAGGCGTGGTTGGCGAAGGTGTTCTTCAGAACCTCGTCCGCCATCGGCATGTGGCCGGCGGCGGCCATGTTGGCCATGAACTGGGTCGCCATGTCCTTCAGGAGCGAGCGGTCCTCGCCGAAGGTATGCAGAATCTCGTCGAGGCGGCGCACCTGATCCTCGGTCTCGCGCAAATGGGTGCGTAGGAGATCCGAGATTTCCGGGTAGTTCTCGAAGCGCTCGAGCTGGCGGCTCATGAGCTGGATGGCTTCCTTCTCGACGGCATGGGCGTTCTGAAGGCCGGTGACGAAGATGTTCTTGACGGTCTCGTTGGACGCAAGGTCCAGCGTGCCTGCGGTGGGTGCAGCCATGGTATCGGTTTCCTGTCGTGAGGGTTCTCGCTCACCAACAATGGCCGCCGGGACTTGTTCCGAAGAACTTGGCCGAACCGGCCATCCCATTGTCCCGCTTGGCAAAAATGATTTCTCTGGCACTCCGCCACAATTGGTGTATGGTGCGCCCGCTTTGAGAGGCCTTGAGCCCTCAAGGTCGTCACGGATTTGAAGACCGCGCTGGACGACATCCCGGCCCGGCCTTTCCCGGACGAACTCGACCTGACGGCCTTCCAAGGCCAAGGTCATCACGAACAAGCAAACCTGAAAGGATATGCGATGTCGATTACTGCTGAGCGCAAGACTGCGCTCGTGAATGAATTCGCGCAGAAGGCTGGCGATACGGGCTCCCCTGAGGTGCAGGTCGCCATTCTCACCGAGCGGATCAACAACCTGACCGGTCACTTCAAGACTCACGCCAAGGACAACCACTCCCGTCGTGGCCTCCTGAAACTCGTGTCGTCGCGCCGTTCGCTTCTCGACTATCTGAAGAAGAAGGACGAGAGCCGCTACCGCACGCTGATCGAGAAGCTCGGCATCCGCCGCTAAGCTTTTTTGAAAACTTCCGTCCGGAGCATGGCTCCGGACGGCTTTCCGGGCCGATTGCAAAAATCGCCCGGACCTCCGAACGGATCGGGCAAACGACCCGAAAGGTTCGCTCCGGCGCTGGTCAAGACAGGAAATGTCCCCGCGCCTTATCGAGGAGACGGACGACGCGATGACCATGGCAGGATCGCAAGAGGCTTGGAACGGCGGCATGCTCCGCCTGCAGAGCCTCTTGCCGTCTTGCTCATGGCATCGAGCCCCCGCTCCTGCTGTCATGAAAGACGAAACATGTTCGATACACAACGCGAAGAACTGATCTGGGGTGGGCGCAAGCTCACGCTCGAAACCGGCCGCATGGCCCGCCAGGCCGATGGCGCCGTGGTCGCCACCTATGGTGAGACCACCGTGCTCGCCACCGTCGTTTCGGCCAAGGAGCCGAAGCCCGGCTTCGACTTCTTCCCGCTCACGGTGAACTACCAGGAGCGCGCCTACGCCGCCGGTCGCATTCCGGGCGGCTACTTCAAGCGCGAAGGCCGTCCGAGCGAGAAGGAGACCCTGGTCTCCCGCCTCATCGACCGCCCGATCCGCCCCCTCTTCGTCGAGGGCTACAAGAACGACACCCAGGTCGTCGTGACCGTGCTCTCGCACGATCTCGAGAACGATCCTGACATCGTCGGCATGGTGGCCGCTTCCGCTGCCCTCACGCTCTCCGGCGTGCCCTTCATGGGCCCCGTGGGCGCTGCCCGCGTCGGTTATATCGGCGGCCAGTACAAGCTGAACCCGCCGCTGCAGGAAATGGAAGAGACCGTCCTTGACCTCGTCGTCGCCGGAACGGCCGACGCGGTTCTGATGGTCGAGTCGGAAGCCAAGGAACTGCCGGAAGACGTGATGCTCGGCGCCGTGATGTTCGGCCACAAGCACTTCCAGCCGGTGATCGAAGCCATCATCCGCCTCGCCGAGAAGGCCGCCAAGGAGCCGCGCGATTACCAGCCGGCCGACCTGTCCGATGTGGAGAAGGCCGTTCTCGAGATCGCCGAGAAGGACCTGCGCGAAGCCTACAAGCTCACCAAGAAGCAGGACCGCTACGCCGCCGTCGACGCCGTGAAGGCGAAGGTGATGGCCGAGCTGCTTCCCGCCGACGGCGAGCCCAAGTTCGAGCCCGAGAAGGTCAAGGCTGCCTTCAAGGAAGTGCAGGCCAAGGTCGTGCGCTGGAATATCCTCGACACCGGCTCCCGCATCGACGGCCGCGATCTCAAGACCGTGCGCTCGATCGTCTCCGAAGTCGGCGTTCTGCCCCGCACCCACGGCTCGGCCGTGTTCACCCGCGGCGAGACGCAGGCCCTCGTGGTTGCCACCCTCGGCACCGGCGAGGACGAGCAGTACATCGACCAGCTCGAAGGCACCCGCAAGGAAACCTTCCTGCTGCACTACAACTTCCCGCCCTACTCCGTCGGTGAGACGGGCCGCATGGGCTCGCCCGGCCGCCGCGAAATCGGCCACGGCAAGCTCGCTTGGCGCGCCATCCACCCGATGCTGCCGGTAGCCCACGACTTCCCCTACACGATCCGCGTCGTGTCGGAGATCACCGAGTCGAACGGCTCCTCCTCCATGGCCTCCGTCTGCGGCGCTTCGCTGGCGCTGATGGATGCGGGTGTTCCGCTTCGCCGTCCGGTGGCGGGCATCGCCATGGGCCTCATCCTCGAGGGTGAGCGCTACGCGGTCCTGTCCGACATTCTCGGCGACGAGGATCACCTCGGCGACATGGACTTCAAGGTGGCCGGCACCGATCAGGGCATCACCTCGCTCCAGATGGACATCAAGATCGCCGGCATCACGGAAGAGATCATGCGTGTCGCGCTCGATCAGGCCAAGGGCGGCCGCGCGTACATTCTCGACGAGATGAACAAGGCCCTCACCGCTCCGCGCGCCGAACTCGGCGAGCATGCCCCGCGCATCGAGACCATGCAGATCCCGGTCGACAAGATCCGCGAAGTCATCGGTTCGGGCGGCAAGGTCATCCGCGAGATCGTGGAGAAGACCGGCGCGAAGATCGACATCAACGACGACGGCCTCATCAAGATCGCCTCCGCCGACGGCAAGTCGATCAAGGCCGCCTATAACTGGATCCGCTCCATCGTCGCCGAGCCCGAGGTCAATGTGATCTATGAAGGCACGGTGGTGAAGGTGATGGAGTTCGGCGCCTTCGTGAACTTCTTCGGTTCCCGCGACGGCCTCGTGCACATCTCGGAGCTCGCCAAGAACCGCGTCGGCAAGGTGACCGACGTCGTCAAGGAAGGCGACAAGGTGAAGGTGAAGTTCCTCGGCATGGACGAGCGCGGCAAGGTCCGTCTCTCCATGAAGGTCGTGAACCAGGAAACCGGCGAAGATATCACCGAGCAGCTCAAGGCCGAGCGCGACGCCGAAAAGGCCCAGCGCGACCAGCAGAAAGCTGCCGGCGAGTAACTGCGTTAAGCCTGACTAAGAACAAAGAAGGCGCGGCTCAGGCCGCGCCTTTTTCTTTGCCAAATCCAAGGAGCAAGCCTTCGACCTACTCATAACTTATCTAGTAGTAGGCTTTTGACTAGGCAGCCTCTGGACCAATGTTACGATTTATAACAATAGTAGAATGCTTCGAACTATTAGATAAACTGCAGTAAAAACTCCGGCCAGCATGAATATCAAGGCGCTGATGTTAACCCACATAGGCYAAACTCGTTGTGCGATCATCCTTATCTGCTGGGCCTTACCATTGTTGAAGCGCACATAAGTTACATCAGGGACGCTGCCTTCGATTGTTAGCAGTACGAAATTGACGAATTCCTTTGGGTTTAAAGTAGAAAACTTGATAATGAAGCGCCCATCCGGATTGGTGTGCTGATCGAAGTGCAAATGCGGAAATATCTCAAAATGCTCCGGTTTCCAGTTGAAGGTTATCTCTAGGTTTTCAACTGCAGCGCGTCCTGAGCTTTGGAAAGTCAAATTTCTCGTTTGGATACTGATTTTCCTGTCAGGAGCAGTCTCCATCAAAAAATGATTTCTGCTGGTCTCTCCCCAGATCACCCGCGCTTTAGGCGAGAGGATGCGTAGCACTACAAAACCAACAACGGAAAATGCTGAGGCCAATACAACGGCCATTAGCTCGTTGCTTTGATTGATCCTGTCCAGAAAAGTGGAAAGCACTAATTCAGTCCTCGACTGCTTCCAAGAAAATCTTTGCAAGTTTGTGAGGCATGTAACTCACGTCTATGCAACTTAAAACCCAAATGCTGAGAAATCTGGCCTTAGTAGGAGTAACAGTCAGGAGGAACGGGACCTTATCACCAGAAAAAGAGTAAGCTGCATAAGATGCCGAAAGTGATGTTAGTCTCTGCAACGATCACAGCGCTTTAAGCGAAAAACTGCGGCCGGTATTCATAAGCAGTTATATTACTGCCTCTCCAGCCCGCTCACCTCCGGAATGATCCAGCTGTCCAGCGGCGCCGCCCTGCCCCGGATCATCACTGTCTGGCGCTCATGTTGCGAGAGGTCGAGGCCGGCGCGGGTGGCAAGGTGTTCGGAGATCACCAGTTCGACGTCGAGCTCCTTGGCGAGGCCCTCCAGGCGGCTTGCGGCGTTGATGGTATCGCCCACGGCGGTGAGGCTGGTCGCCTGGCCGTAGCCCATTTCGCCGACGATGGCGGGGCCTGCATGGAGGCTCATGGCGATCTTGAGYGGGTGTTCGAATTCGGTTGAGTAATCGGCGTTGAGGTCGGCGAGGCCCGCATGAATGCGGCGGGCGGCGTCCACGGCCTGACGGGCTGCTTCCTCGGATGAGGCTTTGAGGCCGAAGAGGGCAAGCACGCCGTCGCCCACGAACTTGTCGATATAGCCGCCGGCATCCTCCACGGATTCGCCCACCACCTCGAAATAGCGGTTGAGGATGAAGACCGTGTCGAAGGGCAGGCGGCGTTCGGCGAGGCTCGTGAAGCCGCGCAGGTCGCAGAACAGAACCGCGATCTCCCGCTCCTGACCCTGCGCCCGGCCGGCGCTCACAAGCGGCGTCAGGCCGTTGCGGCCCGCCGAGAGGATCGGCACCACCGACACATCGTGGGTAGGCCTGAACTGGCAGGCGAGGCGCACATGCGGCCCCGCCTTGATGCGGTTGAGTGTTGCCTGCTCCTGCGGTGACGGTGGCGGATCTCTGTGGTGACCGTCGATCACCCRCACCCGGCAGGTGGAGCAGCGGCCGCGCCCGCCGCACACGGAGATATGCGGAATGCCCGCGATGCGGCTCGCCTCCAGCACGCTGAAGCCGATGGGCACGGTGGCGGTCTGATTGTTGGGATAGGAAATCCGCACCCGCCGCTTGAACAGCATGCCACTGCGAATGCCACGGGCGAAAAGAGTCGCGCCGATGAGTCCCGTAAAGGCGGCATAGAGGCCCACATCCGCATAGGCCAGCAGGAGGGAGCCGGACTCGGGCCGCATCTCAACGGGAAAGCGCTCCGGCATCGCGGCGATTTCCCGCCCGGCTTCCGCGAAGCCGAGGAGCGCCAGCACGGGCAGGAGGATCGCCGCCGTGTAAAGGGCAAGGGCAGGGCGCGGAAACCAGGGTTTCGGGCGCAGCCAGAAATAGATGCCCAGACATCCATGGAGCCACGCCACCACCAGGGCAACGGCTTGGCGCGCGCCGATCATGGGTCGGTTGATCCAGAGATTGCGCACGACCTCCGGGTAGTCGGCCTCCCAGCCGGTGATGCTCCATTCGATACGCGTGCCGACCACATGCGAGATGATGAGGAAGGGCAGGGCCAGGCCGAGGATCAGCTGCCCCGCTTCGCGCAATGGCATGCGTAAGGTGCGCCGCCAGTAGAGCGCATAGAGCGCCAGCAGGAAATGCAGCAGCAGCGAGCCGTAGAGGAGGGTGGTGCCGACCGGATTTCGCCAGAGGCGGTTGAACCAGTGGCGCCCCGCCTCCATCGCCTCGACGGAGACGAGGCCGAGCGCATGATTGCTGAAATGGGTGAGCAGGAACAGCCCGAGCACGAGGCCCGAAGCCAGCCGAATCTCCCGCCATGGAATCGCGGTGCGGCCGATCGATCCCGCCCCTGTCTTGCCCTGCTCCCGCATCGGCCTCTTTTCACTCAAGGTCTGACCCCAAGGAGGGATATGGACCTCGGAAGAGTCAAATCACTATCTCTGGACTGGCGAGCCTCAAGCCTTGCGCTCGGAGAGGGTGAACCAGCCGATGCCGAGGATCACGAGGGCCGCGCCGATCCAGTCCATCCCAGTCACCGCATCGCCGAGGATCGCCATGGCGAGGATGATGGTGACCACCGGGCTCAGCATGCCGATGGTGGCATTGGCCTGGGCGGTGATCTGCTTGAGCGCGGCGCTCAGGAAAAACGACGGCAGCACCGTCGCGCCGAAGGCGAGGGCTAGGCCTAAACCCCATAAAGTCGGTGAGACGAAGATCGCCTGGATGGGATGCGTGACCAGGAATTGCAGGATCACGGCTACGCCCGCTGCGCCCATGGCGACGCAGGTGAAAAGCTGCGGCCCAACCCGCATGATCAGCGGCTTGGCGAAGAGCTGATAGAGCGCGAAGGTTACGGCGGCGGTGAGCACATAGAGCGCGCCCGTCATGGTGCTCATGCCGGAGGCGGAAAGGTTTTGCGCGAAGAGAAGGCCCAGGCCCGCATAGCTCACCGCGAAGGCCACCAGCGCCTTGGGGCGGATGGGCTGCCGGAAGAAGGCTGCGCCGAACAACACCACGAAAAGCGGATAGGTGAACAGGATCAGCCGCTCGTAATGGGCGGAGATGTATTCCAGCCCCTTGAAGTCGAGATAGCTCGAGACCCAATAGCCAAGGAGGCCTACGCCGATCAGACGCAGCCACAGCCGCCCATCCGGCAATTCTGAGCCGTTGTTCTTCGCAGTTCTGAAGGCATGGAGGCCGATGACCAGATAGAAGGGCAGGGCGAGGATCATGCGCAGCGCCAGCGTCGTTTCCGCGTCGATCCCCTGCGCATAGGCGAGCTTGATGAGGATGCCCTTGGTGGCGAACAGCGTGGCTCCTGCCGCCGCCATGGCATAGCCCGCATAGGGGCGCTTGGCGGGAGCGGATGGGGACTCGATGGAGGAGGCGGTCATGACGGCAATCCTTGTCCCGACAGCCATTTCATACCGGCATCGGACACACAAGGTTTCACGATGCATCCCACCATTGCGGCGAGGGGCGGGCGGGGCTATGCCGGATCGTCCCTGAACCTTGAGAAGAGGCTTTCATGCCGGCCACGATTTCCAGCCTCACTGAGCTCGAAGCGCTTTACGACCAGCCCGCCGAGGCCTCGCTGCTCAAGGAGACGGACCGCATCATTCCCGAATACCGCGCTCTCATCGAGGCCGCGCCCTTCGCGGCGCTCGCCACGCGCGGCCCAGAGGGGCTCGATTGCTCGCCCCGCGGCGATGCGCCGGGCTTCGTACGCGTGCAGGATGAGAAAACGCTTCTGCTGCCGGACCGGCGCGGCAACAACCGCATCGATTCCCTGCGCAATATCGTGCGCGATCCGCAAGTGGCCCTGCTGTTTCTGATTCCCGGCATCGGCGAGACCCTGCGCGTAAACGGGCGCGCCGTGATCAGCGTGGAGCCTGCCCTGCTCGAAAGCTTCACTGTTGATGGCAAGGCACCGAAATCCGTCATCGCGATCACGGTCGATGCGGTCTTTTTCCAATGCGCCCGCGCGATCCTGCGCTCGGAACTGTGGAATCCGCAGAAGCATGTGGTGCGCAATACGCTTCCAAGCGCCGGTCAGATCCTGGCTGCCGTAACCGCCAACCGGTTCGACGGCGAGGCCTACGACAAGGCTCTGCCGGAACGGCAGAAGACGACGCTCTACTAGAGCATCGTTCGGGCCCACACGCTGCTCCTCTAAAAGGAGACAGCATCGGCTATTGCGTCTTCGGCTGATTTTCGAGCGACTGGGCCGTCTGCAGATGCTTTTGCAGAGCAGGCAAGGTCTCGTTGGCATAGGCAGCCGCAGGATCGTTCTGCCGCTTGGCCTCCTTCTCGTATTCCGCGATATCCTTCTTGTGATCTGTGACCGCTTCCTTGATGAATGCGCGGTCGAAGGCAGCGCCCGAGAGCTTGGACAGCTTCTGGTAGGTTTCCTTCTGCTGCTTGCTAGGTTCGGTCGGCGGCGTCACGCTGAGCGAGCTTGCTACGTTCATGGCCTTTTGATTGGCTGCGGAATGATCAGTCTCAAGCAGGCGCCCGAAATCCTTCACGCCGTTGCTGCCGCCTTTCTGCTGGGCGAGTTGGCCCACAGCGACTTCCGCGAGATTTCCTTCGATTGCCTTCTTGATAAAGGTTTGGTTCGGCTGGTCCTTGGCCAAGGCATATGGCGCCCCTGTCAGGGCGGCAGCGATAGTCAGGCTTAAGATGAGAGTCCTCGACATGATGCACCTCGTCCAAGCAGATCGTATCCAGGCAAATATCACTGGATAGCGGTGAACGGGTTGGATAACGGCGCGGTTCCATGGCTGTTGAAGAGCCATGCGGATCGAAGGCATGCGGTCTCATAGGCCTTTACGATGCGTCCTCGAGCGGTCACAAGTGCAGCCGCATCGATTGGAAGGAGACCATCATGACGATTCAACGCATCAAGGCAGGCCCGCGCATGAGCGGAGCCGTCGTTCACGGCGACACGGTTTATCTCTCGGGTCAGGTGGCGAACCAGTCGGCCGGCCAGAGCGTCGCCGAGCAGACGAAGGAAATCCTGTCGATCATCGACAGCCTTCTGACGGAAGCCGGCACCGACAAGTCGAAGATCCTGATGACCAATATCTGGCTCACCGACATGAGCACGTTCCAGGAAATGAACGCCGTGTGGGATGCCTGGGTCTCCGCCGGCAACACGCCTGCCCGCGCGACCGTCGAGGCCAAGCTCGCAGCGCCTCAGTTCAAGGTCGAGATCGCCGTTATCGCAGCGAAGTAAGACGCGCATAAAAGAAGCGGGCCGAGAGGCCCGCTTCCATCATTCCGACATGCCGGATCTTACGGGCAGGAGCGGCGCACGCCGTCATAGCCCATATAGGTGCCCGAAGCCGGGTCGTACGAGCGGTAGCGCTGCGCGCAATAGGCCGAGCCGTTGCCGCCATAGGCCGGAGCGGCCTGAGCCTGCGAATTGGCGATGGCGCCGCCGATGATGGCGCCGGTCGCGAGGCCGATGGCGCCGGCTGCAGCAGCCGAGCCATAATCACGGCGGTAGTAGCCTGGACCATAGCCATAACGCGGGCCGCCACGGTAATAGCGACGCTCCACATAGCGCGGGCCGCCGCGATAATATCCACGGTCCACATGACGCGCACCACCGTTATAATAACGACGATACTGAACGTAGTCGGATTGCACCTCGCCACTTTGGACGGCGGCGACCAGCTCGCTCAGGGGCTTGGGCTGCTGCGCCGGTGCGGCGGAAACGGGAGCCGAGAGGCTCAGACCACCCAAGGCGGCGGTCGCAGCAAGAGCCAGGAACATCTTACGCATGGGGTAACTCCTCCAGGGGACGAAACACGTGAGAGGCGAACGTCTCAATTGGGAGGTCGTTCCGTTCTGCGGCTTTTTTGACTAGCCTCTCTCGCGAAAACGTGACGCGTCAGGTGTGGCGGATGGGCGTTGAGACGACCCGGACTTCGCCGGCTTTTCCTGCATGCGATGCTGCCCCGTGGGGCAGAGATCGAGCACTGCGCAACGCTCGCAGGCCGGATTGTTGAAAAAGCAGCAGCGCTGGCCGTGCAGCATCATCACCTCGTGATGATCGTAGACCTGCTGCGCATTCCAATCGGGTGGCAGAAGTGCCGACAAGGTCACATGCGATGGGCCGACCGCCAGCGAACGCGGAATGAGCCCGGTGCGCTGCGCCACCCGGTGGTGATGGCTGTCCACCGGCAGGGCTGCCTTGCGTAGGGTGGAGAAGGACAAAACTGCAGCACTGGTTTTCGGCCCGATGCCGGGAATGCTCTCGAGCCAAGCGCGCGCTTCCTGCACCGGCATATCATCGAGAAAATCGAGCGACAGCGATCCATGCCGCTCTTGTACGGCGCGCAGAACCGCTTGCAGGCGAGGGGCCTTCTGCTCGGGCCAGGTCACGCCCTGGATCGTTTCCTCGACCGCTTCGGTTGGCGCGTTCATCAGCGCGGCCCAATCCGCGTAGCGTGCCCGAAGCGCCTTGAAGGCGCGGCCCGAATCCGCGTTGCGCGTGCGATGTGAGAGAAGCGAGGACAAGAGTTCGCTTAAAGGATCGAGCCTATGGAAATAGGCAATCGGACAATTGTAGACCGTGCAGAGACGCTCGTGAATGACGAGCGCCTTGTCCTTCAGCTGCTCCAGGTCCGGATTCATGGGAACCTAAGTCGGATGCGGACTCAGTGGTTCCCTTCTCTCGGGAGCAATTCGCGCTACTAGGCTATGACACCCTCTGCCGTCATCACCGGCCTTATACCGGTGATCCCGATGGATTGAAGTGCTGCGCTTTTCGGGTCGTCATAGCCGGGACAAGCTCGGCTATGACGACGGGTGGGCGTGATTACAGAATAAACCGGCTCAGATCCGTGTTCTTCGCCAAGCTCTCCACCTCACCGCGCACGTAAGCCGCGTCGATGGTCACCGACTCGCCGGAACGGTCGGGAGCAGTGAATGAGACATCGTCCAGCACGCGCTCCAGCACCGTTTGCAGGCGGCGCGCGCCGATGTTTTCGACCGTGTTGTTCACCTCGACAGCCACCTGCGCCAGCGCGTCGATGGAATCGTCGGTGAAGACGAGTTCTACCCCCTCTGTACGCATTAGCGCGACGGATTGCTTGATGAGACTCGCCTCCGTCTCGGTGAGGATGCGGCGGAAATCCTCGACGGTGAGCGGCGAGAGTTCGACGCGGATCGGCAGGCGGCCCTGCAATTCCGGCAGCAGGTCCGACGGCTTCGACACGTGGAATGCGCCCGACGCGATAAAGAGGATATGGTCCGTCTTTACCGGCCCGTATTTCGTGGACACCGTGGTGCCTTCGATCAGCGGCAGCAGATCGCGCTGCACGCCTTCGCGCGACACGTCGGCGCCGGAACGGCCTTCGCGACCGGCGATCTTGTCGATCTCGTCGAGGAAGACGATGCCGTTGTTCTCCACTTGGCGCAGCGCCTCCTGCACGATGGCGTCCTGGTCTATCATCTTGTCGGCTTCTTCCGTCACCAGCGGCTCATAGGCCTCTTGCACCGTTGTGCGGCGCGTCTTGCGCTGGCCGCCGAAAGCCTTGCCGAACATGTCGGAGAGATTGATCGCGCCCATCGACGCGCCGGGCATTCCGGGGATTTCGAACATGGGCATGCCGCCGCCGCTCGATTGCTGGAGCTCGATCTCGATTTCCTTGTCGTCGAGTTCGTTGGCGCGCAATTTCTTGCGGAAGGAATCGCGCGTGGCGGCGCTGGAGGTGGAGCCGACAAGCGCATCGAGCACGCGCTCTTCCGCCGCGATATGCGCCTTCGCCTGAACCTGCTTGCGGCGCTCTTCCTTCACGAGGCCGATGCCGATCTCCACGAGGTCGCGCACGATCTGCTCCACGTCGCGGCCGACATAGCCGACCTCCGTGAATTTCGTCGCCTCGATCTTGATGAACGGCGCGCCCGCGAGCTTGGCGAGACGGCGGGAAATCTCCGTCTTGCCGCAGCCGGTGGGGCCGATCATCAGAATGTTTTTCGGTGCCACCTCTTCACGTAAGCTACCTTCGAGCTGCTGCCTGCGCCAGCGGTTGCGCAGGGCGATGGCGACGGCGCGCTTCGCGTCGTTCTGGCCGACGATGTAGCGGTCGAGTTCGGAAACGATTTCGCGGGGGGAGAACGTGGTCATTCGATATCCAAAGTCTCAATGACAATATTCGAGTTCGTGTAGACGCAGATCTCGGCGGCGATGTTGAGCGAACGGCGCACGATGGCTTCCGCATCCATATCGGAATCGGCAAGCGCGCGCGCAGCCGCCAGCGCATAATTGCCGCCGGAGCCGATGGCCATGATGCCGTTCTCCGGCTCCAGCACGTCGCCCGCGCCGGAGAGCAGAAGGCCCACCTCCTTGTCGGCGACAAGCATCATCGCCTCGAGCCGACGCAGGTAACGATCCGTGCGCCAATCCTTGGTGAGTTCGACGCAGGCGCGGGTGAGCTGGCCGGGATATTGCTCGAGCTTCGCTTCAAGGCGCTCGAAGAGAGTGAAGGCGTCGGCCGTGGAGCCGGCGAAGCCGCCGATCACGCCGCCCTTGGCGAGGCGGCGCACCTTCCGCGCATTGCCCTTCACCACGGTCTGGCCGAGGCTGACCTGACCATCGCCGCCGATGACGACGCGGCCGCCCTTGCGGACCATGAGGATCGTGGTGGCATGCATGCGGGGCGTGGCGTCTTCGGACACAAGGAAACTCCGGCGGGTAGAATGGAAGGCGGCTAAGGCCGCTCGAATGCCTGACTTAATCACTCACGGCGCGAAAGCAACGCGCGGATTGTGTCCGATGCACTCTCAAACCTAGGCACCGTCTCGGCTCGGGCCCTTCCAAAAACATTCAACCATTCGGTTGACTAACTTCGCGTCCTCTCATATATTTAACCACATGGTTGAATTACATGCACCCCAATTGGATACCGTCTTTCACGCCCTCGGCGACGCCACGCGTCGGCACATGCTGCGAGAGCTCTCGGGCGGCGCACGAACCGTGAGCCAACTTGCGGAGCCCTTTGAGATTTCGCTCGCCGCGGCGTCGAAGCACATCAAGACGCTGGAGCATGCGGGACTGATCCGCCGCGAGGTCCGGGGCCGCACTCATCTGTGCCATCTCGACCCCGGCCCGCTCGCCAGCGCCCATGAGTGGCTCGGCATCTACGAACGCTTCTGGACCGGCCGTCTGGATGCCCTGGACCGGCTCCTCCGCGAGGAGGATGCCCGCCAAATCCCGCCCCCAAAGGAGACTAAGTCATGAACGACCTTGCGACCCTGGACCGCTACGGCACCCTGATCGAGCCCGCGACCCTGAAGCTCCAGCGTATCCTGCCGGGCCCCGTCGAGCGCGTCTGGGATTATTTGACCAAGAGCGACCTGCGCCGCCAATGGCTGGCCGCCGGCGAGATGGACCTGAAGGTGGGCGCGCCTTTCGAACTCGTCTGGCGCAACGACGAGCTCTCCGATCCGCCAGGCCGCAGGCCCGACGGGTTTGCGGAGGAGCAGCGGATGGAAAGCCGCATCACGGAGCTCGATCCGCCGCACAAGATCGGTTTCACCTGGATCGGCAGTGGCGACGTTTCCATCGAGCTCGAATCCCTAGGCACGAAGGTGCTCCTCACCCTCACCCATCGCCGCCTGCCGGATCGCGCGACGATGCTTATGGTCGGCGCCGGCTGGCATATGCATCTCGACATCCTCGAGGCCTGCGCCTCCGGCCGGAAGCCCGATCCGTTCTGGGACGGCTGGATCCGCCTGCGGGACGAATACGACCAGCGGCTTCCGTCCGACGCGGCCGCATAGCTGCCTCAGCGTCTGGCCGATCAAGCACCGACAGCCCTCCTCACGTCATCACCGGCCTTGTGCCGGTGATCCCGATGGATTGAAGCGCAGCGCTTTTCGGATTGGGATGGCCGGGCCTGTCCCGGCCATGGCGTCGAGGGATGCATCTCTTCCTTCGTCCTTGCGAGGCAGGTCGGAAAGAGGACGCTTCCATGCATGACGTGCGGGTGGCATTTTCCCGTACATCTTGTTAGAACGCCCTCATCTCACTCTCCGCAAGGGACTTTCATGATGCGCTCCGCGAGCGTCAGCCGCCGCACCGCCGAGACCGATGTGGCCGTGTCGATTGCCCTCGATGGCACCGGCAAGGCCGAGATCTCCACCGGGGTCGGCTTTCTGGACCATATGCTTGAACTGTTCGCCCGCCACGGTCTGTTCGACCTGACCGTGAAGGTGACGGGCGACCTGCATGTGGACCAGCATCATACGACCGAGGACACGGGCATTGCGCTCGGTCAGGCTATCCTGAAGGCGCTTGGCGATAAAAAGGGCATCACCCGCTATGCGGACATCCATCTCCCGATGGATGAGACGCTGACGCGCGTCGCGCTGGATATTTCCGGCCGCCCCTTCCTGGTGTTCCGCACCACCTTCCCGACGGAGAAGATCGGCGCTTTCGACACCGAGCTGGTACGCGAGTTCTTCCAGGCCTTCGCCATCCAGGCGGGGCTGACACTCCATGTGGAGACCCTCTACGGGGAGAACAGCCACCACATCGCGGAAAGCTGCTACAAGGGGCTGGCACGGGCTTTGCGTCAGGCGGTTGCGGTGGACCCAAGGGAAGAGGGACGCGTTCCCTCCACCAAAGGTACGCTCTAAATTTAATGACGCCTGTCCGGGCGGATGAAGTCTTCACCTCACCGGACGGCCTGAGGAAACGACGCCATGACCACCTTTACCCTGCACCTCCCGCGCGATGCGCGGCCGGGTGATCCGGCCGCTTTGGAAGAAGCGGAGATCGTGAAGGACGCCTTTTCCTGGGGCGCGTTCTTCTTCACCTTCCTCTGGTTCTTCTTCCATCGCCTCTGGCTCGCCGGTTTGGGCATCCTCGTGCTCGTCTTCGCCTTCGGCACGTCCCTGGAGCTGCTCGACGTTCATCCTGTCGCCGCCACGGTCGCGGCGCTGCTGCTGCAGATCCTGATCGGCCTGGAGGCCAACAGCCTCCGCCGCTGGACACTCGCGCGCCACGGATTCGCCATCGCCGATGTGGTCACGGCCGAAGATCGCGACGAGGCGGAGGCGAAGTCCTTCGCGCGTTGGCTCGAACAGCGCCCCGCTGCGCCGCGCACTCAGGCCTCTACGCCCATTCCCTCCACCCCCAGAAGGCTCGATCCCGTGATCGGTCTCTTCCCCGATGCGGAGCGCAGCCGGTGAGCGTCGCGATTATCGATTACGGTTCCGGCAACCTGCACTCGGCTGCCAAGGCCTTCGAGCGCGCAAGCCGCGAGGCGGGCCTCGACCAGACCATCACCGTGACGTCCGATCCCGATCTCGTCGCCAAGGCCGACCGGATCGTGCTGCCGGGCGTCGGCGCCTTCGCCGATTGCCGCCGGGGCCTCGATTCCGTGCCGGGCATGGTGGAGGTGCTGCAACGCCGCGTGCATGAGGAGGGCCGCCCCTTCCTCGGCATCTGCGTGGGCATGCAGCTCATGGCGACGCGCGGGCTCGAACACACCACGAGCTACGGGCTCGACTGGATCCACGGCGACGTGAAGGCGATCACGCCGAGCGATCCCAATCTCAAGATCCCGCACATGGGCTGGAACACGCTGACACAGAGCCGTCCGCATGCGCTGCTCGATGGCATTCCCACGGGGCCCGACGGGCTGCACGCCTATTTCGTGCATTCCTACGCCCTGTCTCCCACTGATCCCAGCGATGTCATTGCCAGCGCCGATTACGGCGGTCCGGTCACGGCCATCGTCGGGCGGGACAACATCGTCGGCACGCAATTTCATCCCGAGAAAAGTCAGGCCCTCGGCCTGAAGCTCATTGCGAATTTTTTAAGGTGGCAACCGTGATTCTTTATCCTGCGATCGATTTGAAGGAAGGCCGCTGCGTTCGCCTCATTCAGGGCGACATGGATCAGGCGACTGTATTCAACGACGATCCCGCTGATCAGGCCGCGACCTTCGAGGCTCAAGGCTTCGAGTGGCTTCACGTGGTCGATCTCGACGGCGCCTTCGCGGGCAAGCCGATGAACGCCTCAGCGGTGGAAGACATTCTGAAGCGCGTGAAAATTCCCGTGCAGCTCGGCGGCGGCATTCGCGACATGAAGACCGTCGAAGGCTGGCTCGCCAAGGGTGTGACCCGCGTGATCATCGGCACCGCCGCCGTGCGCGATCCCGATTTCGTGCGTGAGGCCGCAAGGCTTCATCCGGGCAAGATCGCCGTCGGCATCGACGCGAAGGATGGCTTGGTCGCGGTTGAAGGCTGGGCGCAGACTTCGACCCTCTCGGCCGAAGAACTCGGCCGCCGCTTCGAAGATGCGGGCGTCGCCGCAATCATCTACACCGACATCGCCCGCGACGGCATTCTCAAGGGCCTCAACTTCCCGATGACCTTAGGCCTCGCCCGCGCCGTCTCGATCCCCGTAATCGCGTCGGGCGGCCTCGCCTCCATGGCCGATATCGAGCGCCTTACTCAACCCGATTGCGCCGTGCTCAACGGCGCCATTTCCGGCCGCGCGCTCTATGACGGACGCATCGACCCGGATCAGGCCCTGGCGCTGCTCCGCTCCGTGCGCAAGGAACCTGCCTGATGCTGAAAGTGCGTCTCATTCCCTGCCTCGACGTGAAGGACGGGCGCGTCGTGAAAGGCGTGCAGTTCGTTGATCTCGTCGATGCGGGCGATCCGGTGGAAGCCGCGAAAGCCTATGACGCGGCGGGCGCGGACGAACTCTGCTTCCTCGACATCACCGCGAGCGTTGAGGCGCGCGGCATCCTGCTCGATGTGGTGCAGCGGACAGCGGAAGCCTGCTTCATGCCGCTCACCGTGGGCGGCGGCGTGCGCACGGTGGAGGATATCCGCAAGCTGCTGCTCGCCGGCGCCGACAAGGTGTCGATCAACACCGCCGCTGTGAACAACCCGGATTTCGTGCGCGAGGCTTCGGAAAAATTCGGCAACCAATGCATTGTCGTCGCCATCGATGCGAAGAAGGTCTCGTCGACAAGCGAGGAACCGCGCTGGGAGATCTTCACCCATGGCGGCCGCACCGCCACCGGCATCGATGCCATCGCTTTCGCCAAGCAGGTGGCGAATCTCGGCGCGGGCGAACTCCTCGTCACCTCCATGGACCGGGACGGCACCAAGGGCGGCTATGATCTTGCGCTCGTGCGCGCCATCGCGGACGCCGTCTCCGTCCCCGTCATCGCCTCCGGCGGCGTCGGCAATCTCGATCACCTCGTCGACGGTGTCGAAAAGGGCCATGCCAGCGCGGTACTCGCAGCCTCGATCTTCCACTTTGGCACGCATACGATTTCCGAAGCGAAGGGCTACATGGCAAAGGCAGGCTTGAAGATGCGGTTGGATAAAGTTGCGTAAAACTCTACTTTAATCCTCATCTCTCAATGAGGACGGATAATGCGCATCGCATGCTTGCACACAGCCGACAGCAACATCACAGTTCTTGAGGAAGCCCGCCGCAACGCAGATTTTTCCGCCGTGCAGCTGCTTCATGAAGTGCGCGCCGAGCTTCTGGCCGAGGTGGAGCAACACAAGGGCCTCATCCCGTCCATCGAAGAAAGAACCATCAAGGCGCTTCTCGATCTGGCTGGGAAAGCGGACGCCGTGCTCTTGACCTGCTCCAGCCTCGGCCCGGTTGCTGCAAAGGCATCGGCGATGACATCGACGCCGATCCTGCGGATCGATGAAGCCTTGGCCCGCGAGGCTGCCAAAGACGGTGGAACGGTGGTGGCTTTGTGTGCCGTTGCAACGACCCTTGAGCCGACCCGCGCCCTGTTCGAGACGGCAGCGCAGGCAACCGGAGCAAGCGTTGACGTGCGTTTCGTTCCCTCGGCTTGGGATCTGTTCAAGGCCGGGCAGAGAGAAGCTTATCTCACGCTGATCGCCCAAGCGGCGGATCAGGCCTTCGGCGAGGGAATTGCCCATGTCGCCTTGGCTCAGGCTTCCATGACCGGGGCAGCGGAGCTGTGCCGGGCCGGTCGACCGCTCACAAGTCCGGGGGCCGGGTTGAAGGCGGCACTTGCCATGGCAGGGAAAAACAGTAAGGCAGCGTAAGGCAACCCAGTCGTGAAGGGGGCCCTTTGATGAGGACCACCCATGACCTCCTTCACTCTCGACAATCTCGCCTGCATCGTGGCCCAGCGCGCCGCAGCCCGGACAGATGAAGGAATTTAGCCTATGACGGTCTCCAACGAGGATGATCTCAACAAGCTTCAGGAAATCGGCAGGATCGTCGCCAATACCCTTGAGGCCATGGCTGCGGCGCTTGAGCCGGGGATGACGACGGCGGAGCTCGACATGATCGGTCGCAAGCTTCTCGAAAAAGCCGGTGCTCGTTCCGGCCCGGAGCTCGTTTACGATTTTCCCGGTGCAACCTGCATCAGCGTGAACGAGCAGATCGCTCACGGCATTCCCGGGACTCGCCGGATCGAGGCAGGCGATCTCGTCAACATCGATATCTCGGCGGAAAAGAACGGGGTCTATGCCGATACCGGCGCTTCTTTCATGGTTCCGCCGACCACCAATGCCATCAAGCGGCTGTGTCGGGACGGCCGACGCGCGATGTGGGTAGGCCTGCGCCAGGTTGGTGCCGACAAGCCGATTGCGGGGATCGGCCAGGCCATCGGGACATTTGCGGAAAAGAACGGCTATACCCTGGTCCGCAATCTGGCGAGCCATGGCATCGGCTATTCCCTTCATGAAGAACCGGGAGAAATTCCCACTTGGCCGGATCGCTCCGAGAGGCGGGTCATGAGTGAGGGCCTCGTCTTTACGGTGGAGCCCTTTCTGTCGCTGGGTGCGAACTGGGCGACCGACGGCGATGATGAATGGACGCTGCTCAGCGACCCGCGCGCTCCGACGGTCCAGTACGAGCACACGGTCGTCGCCACACGCAACGGTCCCCTTGTCGTAACATTACCGGGCTAGTTCAACCATGACCTCCTTCACCCTCGACGATCTCGCCCGCATCGTGGCCGAGCGTGCCGCGGCTCCCGCAAGCGAATCCTATACGGCGAAGCTTCTCAGCGGCGGGCCGGCCAAACCGGCCAAAAAGCTCGGCGAGGAGGCGGTGGAGGCAGCCATCGCCGCCGTGCAGGGCGACCGGCAGAACCTGACGGCGGAAGCGGCGGACGTGCTGTATCATCTTTTGGTCGTGTTGCAGGGCGCGAACATTCCGCTAAGTGAAGTAATGGCCGAACTGGAGCGCCGCACCGTACAATCGGGGCTCGCGGAGAAAGCCTCGCGCAAGCTTTGAGACGAAAAGGCGGTTCGCATGGACCAGCTCAACGTGTTGCAGAACCTGCCGGACGATGACGGCCTCTCCCCCTATCGCACATTCTCGCGCGACGAATGGGCGAAGTTGCGTGCCGATGCGCCCATGACGCTCACCGCCGACGAGGTGATGCAGCTGCAATCCCTCAACGATCCGATCTCGCTCGACGAGGTCGCCGCGATCTACCTGCCGCTGTCCCGCCTGCTCTCGCTTTACGTCGCGGCGACGCAGGGGCTGTTCAAGGCGACCCAGCGCTTCCTGCTGGCCGAGCAGGAGGAAAAGGTGCCCTACATCATCGGCGTTGCCGGATCGGTGGCGGTGGGCAAATCCACCACCGCCCGCGTGCTGAAGGCGCTTCTCGCCCGCTGGCCCAACACGCCGAAGGTCGGCCTCATCACCACGGACGGGTTCCTTTTACCCAACGCCGAGCTGACGCGGCTTGGCCTGATGGAGCGCAAGGGCTTTCCGGAAAGCTACGATACCGGCAAGCTTCTGCGCTTTCTCGCCGACATCAAGGCGGGCAAGCGCAACGTGAAGGCGCCACTCTATTCCCACCTCGTCTATGACGTGGTGCCCGGCGAGGAAACCACGGTCGACCGGCCGGATATCCTCATCGTCGAGGGCCTCAACGTGCTTCAACCCGCACGGCTGCCCAAGGACGGCGAGGCCATTCCCTTCGTGTCCGATTACTTCGACTTCTCCGTCTATATCGACGCGGAGGAGGAGGACCTGCACCGCTGGTACGTGAACCGCTTCCTGCGCCTGCGCCACACGGCCTTCCGCGATCCGCTCTCCTATTTCCGCCGCTACGCCGAGCTTGCGGAAACGGAAGCCATCGCCACCGCCGACGGCCTCTGGAACCGCATCAACCTGGTGAACCTGCGCGACAACATCGTGCCGACCCGCCAGCGCGCGAGCCTGATCCTGAAGAAGGGCGCAAGCCACCGGATCGAGACGGTGGCGTTGCGGCGGCTGTAATCTCAGATCCATTTCGCAATCTTGAGCGTTGTGCCTCTGTAAGGAGGCCGCATGCCCACACCCCCGGTCGAGGAAAAGCTCAAGCGCAGCGCCGAGCACGCGAAGGAAGCCGCTGTCCAGACTCAGGAAGCGGCTGAAAACACGCAGGAGGCGGCCGAGCATACGCAGGCTGCCGCTCAAACCAGCGCCGTTGCCAGCGTGCAGATGAAGGACAGCGCGGACCGGCGCACGGAACTGGCCGCCAACCGCACCGTCTTCGCCGCCGAGCGCACTTATGCAGCCTGGGTGCGCACGGGTCTCGCCTCGCTCGCCGCCGGCATCGGCGCGCAGAAGCTGCTCGAAGGGGTGGTGCCGGGTTGGATGATCCTCTCGACCGGCTCGGTGCTGGTGTTCTTCAGCGCCTTCTGCTTCGCAGCCGCCGTCTGGCGTCAGCTGTTCACCGGAGCGCAGCCGCCTCACCCGGACGTGCAGCAACTCTCGCCCTTCCTGCTCGTGCTCTTCAACGGCTTCCTGGCGCTTGTTTCGCTCGCCGCCTTGTTCGGGCTGTGGTTCGGGAAAACGGGTGGGTAAGACCTATGGGCCCTGGATTTCTGGAAGGGGGTCCACTTAGGCTAGTCTTTTTGGAATGAGCACGAGTGGAGGTGATCCCATGGGAGCCCGGCAGATGGCGCTGACATCTGATCTCATCACGCTCGTTCATCGTGCTCTCGATGATCCCGGACCGGAACCTGGGCTCGTCTATCATGACGCGGCAGATTACGATGCTGTCGTCGCCAGGATTCTGGCATCGCATCCACCTGCCAGCGATGTTTGGCTCTTCGCCTATGGTTCCCTGATCTGGAAACCGGAGATCGAGCATACGGGGGCACGGCTGGGTACGGCGCGCGGGTGGCATCGCGCCTTCTGTTTCCGGATCACCCGCTGGCGTGCGACGCGAGAGCAGCCCGGGCTCATGATGGCGCTGGACCGGGGCGGGCAATGCCAGGGAATGCTCTACCGTCTTCCCGGGCATTCGCTCCCGGAGCAATTAGGAAAACTGTTTCGGCGCGAGTTTACCGTGAAGCCGGCGAACTCCATGCCGCGTTGGATCAAGGTCGAGACCGATGAAGGGCCCGTTACGGCCCTTGCCTTCGTGATGAACCGTCAGGCCCCGGCCTATGTCGGGCGGCTCGCCCCAGAGGAGGTGGCCGATGTGCTCGCCAAGGCCTGCGGGCATTGGGGATCGGGAGCCGAATACCTCCACAACACAGTTCTTCACCTTGAAGAGAATGGCATTCACGACAGCAATCTCTGGCGGCTGCAAAAGCTCGTTGCCGCCAGGATTGCCGAAGCCGTGAAAACTTAGGCGCTCGTCAGGCGAGGAGCCCTTCCTGCTGCGCCAGCTCGCGCAGGCTCGTCTGGGGGCGTGCGCCGAGATGGCTGATGATTTCGGCGGCAGCCAGGCCGCCGAGGCGGGCGCAATCCGTGAGGCTGAGGTTCTGCGTCAGGCCGGCAAGGAAGCCGGATGCGAAGAGATCGCCAGCACCTGTGGTGTCGACCACGCGCTCGACGGGGAAGGCGGGAACGGCGAGCGTCTCGCCGCGGC
Organism: Microvirga sp. P5_D2; assembly: GCF_054049475.1. Lineage (NCBI taxonomy): Bacteria > Pseudomonadati > Pseudomonadota > Alphaproteobacteria > Hyphomicrobiales > Methylobacteriaceae > Microvirga > Microvirga sp. P5_D2. The sequence goes on from NZ_JBFUMH010000034.1 coordinate 29,785, forward strand.
TCACCACCAGCGCGCCGTCGGCCGAGCGGGTGATCACGCCGAGCACCTTTTCCTCGCGGAGCGCCGCGAGGGCGCTCTCGGCCGAGGAGGTACCGTAGAGGCTCTGCAGCTCGTGGATATTGGCGAAGAGGATATCGAGGCTGCCATCGCGCATGAGGCCTAAAAACTCATCGCGATAGCGGTCGACGCAGAAAGCATCGGAAAGCGTGAGCGCCACCTTGTTGCCGGCCTCGTGCGCGATCTTCACGGCCTTGCGGAAAGCTTCCTTGGCTGCCGGCGGGTCCCACAGATAGCCTTCGAGATAGACGATGTTGGAGGCGCGCACCGTATCCGGGTTCACGTCGTCGGGCGTGAGGTTCTGGCAGGCGCCGAGATAGGTGTTCATGGTGCGCTCGCCGTCCGGCGTCACCAGAATGAAGCTGCGCGCGGTGGCGGGGCCGTCCTGGGCAAGTGCCACATCGTAATGGACGTCAATGGCCTTCAGGTCGTGAGAGAAAAGCTTGCCCGTCTCGTCGTTCTTCACCTTGCCGATGAAGCCCGCCTTCACACCGAAGGAGGCAGCGCCCGCCGCCGTGTTGGCGCCGGAACCGCCGGACACGATGGTGGCGGGGCCCATATCCCGATAGAGCTCCTCGGCGCGATCCTCGTCGATAAGCATCATGGCGCCCTTGTGCACCTTCTTCTGGAGCAGGAAGGCCTCGTCGGTATGGGCGAGCACGTCAACGATGGCGTTGCCGAGCGTGAGCACGTCGATGCGGGTCTGGGACATGAGTAACCGAATTGCTGAATGAGTTGAGGCGCTTTGGCATCCATGACCGTCGGGGTCAAGACTTAAGCCTTGTCAGACCGCATCCTGCACGGCCTGGATCGGCACCAGGGCACGGCGCTCGCGGCTTTGCGCTCGGTCGAGGATGGCGAGCATGTCCTCGAGTTCGCCTCCCGAGAGATTCCGGATTTCGCGGGCGAGACGGTTGGCGAGAAGCGTGGCTTTCGGGTCGGCGCCGGCGGTATCGATTTTTACACGCGGGTCGGAGAGATCGGCCAGCCGCTTCAGCTCGTCGGCCTCGTCCCAGATGATGTGGAAGTACTGGAAGACACCCTGGATGAGCGCCCAGGTGGGCTTGCCGCGCTCTCCGCGCTCGAGCGCGGAGAGATAGGCGCTCGACACGCCGAGATGGGCGGCCATGTCCTTCAACATGAGACCGCGCTCGCGGCGCAGCTGCCGCACCCGTTCACCAAAGGGAGTCATCGCACTATCCTGCGCCCCGCCTGCGGCGGAGCCTGACATAGAGTGCACCGGAACCGCCATGTTGGGGAGAGGCCTCTTCGAAGCCGACCACAAGAGATCTGAGATCGGGTAGGCGAAGCCAATGGGGCACCATGCGGCGTAAGACCCCTCGCTCCTCGAACAGGCCGGGACTTAAGGCCGCGCCGCCTTTACCGGTAATCACCAGCACGAGGGCATAGCCCGAATTCTGGGCCCGATGGAGAAAGCGCAGGAGCGCGAAATGCGCCTCGTCCTGGCGCATGCCGTGCAGGTCGATAACACTGTCCACCTCCTTGCGGCCCCGGCGCAGCGCTACCAGGGTCTTGCGCTCCACGGGCGCGAGCGGCGGCAGAGCCGGCTTCTGAACCGGAAGCGCGGGCAGAACCGGGGAGGGCGAGGTGATCTTCGGGGGAGGCGCGGTCGCCGGCTCCTCGTCCGGCTCGGGCTCGACCGGCAAGAGCTTGCCCTTCATGGGCGTGACATGGCGCGCCACATGGGACCAGAGCCGTCGTTCCTCGGCACTCAGCTGGCGTGATCGGCGGCGCTTGGTCATGCTGAAGGGATCACTTAGCTTTCGGCTGCAGCACCACGAAGCGGGTGGTATGGCGCATAAGGCCCGCGCGAACGCCCGCCTCCTCGCCGCTGCCGAAGAAGAAATCGCCGCGCGCCGGGCCGACGATGGCCGAGCCCGTATCCTGCGCGATCATCAGCCGGCGCAGGGGCTCGGCTTTTTCGAGCGAGAACGGCAATTCACCCTCCAGCCAGAAGGGCAGGCCATAGGCCCAGAGCGAGCGATCGACCGCGAGGCTGCGGCCCGGCACGAGCGGAATGCCCGATCCGCCGATGGGTCCATCCTCCGGCGCCAGCTCATCGGCCTCGCGGAAGAAAATGTAGGATTGGTTCTGGCGCATCAGGTCTTTTGCCGGACCGGGATTGTCCTTGAGCCAGCCCATGAGCTTGGCAAGCGTCATGGATTCCAGGTCCATCTCGCCCTGCTGTACCAGGAGCTTCCCGATGGAGGTGTAGGGCCTGCCGTTGCGCCCGGCATAGGCCACGCGCATCACCGAACCGTCGTTGAGGCGGATGCGGGAGGAGCCCTGCACATGGATGATGAAGGCCTCGCCAGGCTCACGAAGGTAGACGACGGGCTTTGCCCGCAACCCGAGCGCACCATCCTCGATGGCGGCGCGGTCCGGATAGGGCTCGTAGCCTTTGGCCGTGCGACGCGCGGCCTGGAAGCTTTTGTCGATGCCGGGAAGAGTTTCCCCCTGCGCGACCGTCACCAGATCGTCGGGCCGGGCGAGCAGGGGCACCTTGAAGGTGGAACTGGCGGTGCGAGACCCGCGGAATTCGGGTTCGTAATAGCCGGTCAGAAAGCCCCTGCCGGAATGGGGGTGAATGGCGAAGGGCTGGAAATGCGTCTCGAAAAATCCGCGCGCCTGGGCGCGTGTCGGGTTCCCGGCGTTCAACGCCTCGCGGCAGATACCCAGCAGCTGCTTTTCAGGCAGTTTCGCCGGGCGCAGTTCGGCGGCGCTGGCGTCGAGGGCGCGGCAGGAGCGGAGAAAGGCCCTGAAGGCGGCGGCGTGATCGTCATCAGCCCAGCCCGCCAGATCCGCGAATGACAGGGGCTCCAGGCGCGCCTGTCCCGCCAGGCCGGATGCGGCCTCGCTCGACGACATGCTCATTGTCCCGATAAGGAAACACGCGAGGAGGACTCGCCCCGCATGGATCATTGCCCCGCTTCGGTCGCGACAAGCTGCCAGTTCGGATCACGGCTGCCGAGCGTACGGGCGAAGGTCCACACATCGGTGACCTCGGCGACGCTGTCGGGGCTTCCATCCACCACATTGCCGGAGGTGTCGCGGGTTACGGTGATCAGCTGCGAGAGGAAGCGCACCGCAATCTGTCCCACCTTGCCGTGAATCTCGGCGCCGGCCATCTCGGCCTTGTCGATGGACACGAAGGTGGTCTCCACGCGCTCGCCGCGCTGCTCGCGCTCGGTGATGGCGCGCTCGAAGCCCTCATAAACTTCTTTCGACAGAAGATCCTTGAGGGTCTTGCGGTCGCCGACAGCGAAGGCAGAGACGATCATCTCATAGGCGGACTTGGCGCCCTCGAGAAATTCGGCAGCGTCGAAATTGGGTTCGGAGCGGGCGATCTCGTCGAGCGCCGCCGCCATGGGCGTGCCGGGCTCCGCGATGCCCTTCCAGCGCTCGGCAGTCTGGACCTCGGCGGCGGGGCGGGCGCCGTTCGCGCCGGGAAGGCGCACCACATTGTGATCGGGCTCGGGCGTCTGGTTGCCCGGACGCACCGGCGCATCGCGGCGCGACAGCGGATCGAAGGGCGGCTGTTCGCTGCCGGTCTTCTGCCCCAGCACCGAACGGAGGCGCCAGATCACGAAGATTGCGAGAACGATAAAAATGAGGGTCGTGATGTCGAAGGAGTCCTGCATCGTCGATCCAGTTGTCAGCCTGTCGGGATCCGGTTTTGGGCCGGGCATACCCCAAAGGGAGAAGGTGTGATCCTTTGCATATGGGGCCTAGGGGTCGTAACATCCACCTTTCCCCACGACAAGCGAAGGAGGCTCGCAAAATCGGGGGCTTGCAAAATCTTGCCTCTCGCGCCGGAAACATGATAGCGCGGAGTTCCACGGCCCGTCGCCGATCAGGCGCTTTCGAACGAAGCGCCACGTCCGGGCTCGACCGATACCCCTCTTCGGAGCACGAAAACCATGGCCGACAACCCGGCAAACAACGGAGCGCCCGGCGCAACGCCCGCGCTGAACGCCCTTGCGCAGTACTGCAAGGATTTCTCGTTCGAGAACCCCAACGCGCCCCGCTCCCTGCAGCAGCAGGCGGAAGGCCCGCAGATCAACCTGCAGGTCAACGTGAACGCCAAGCAGCTGGCCGAGGCCGATTTCGAAGTGGACCTCACCCTCGAGGGTGATGCCAAGGTCGGCGGCAAGGACGTGCTCTTCGCCTTCGAGCTCACCTATTCCGGCGTGTTCCGCGTGCAGAACATCCCACAGGACCAGCTGCACCCGGTGGTCATGATCGAGTGCCCGCGCCTGCTGTTCCCCTTCGCCCGCCAGATGGTTGCCGAAGCGGTACGCAACGGCGGCTTCCCGCCCCTCTATATCGACCCGATCGATTTCGTGGCTCTCTACCGCCAGCGCGCGGCCGAGGTCCAAGGCCAGCCGGGCGGCCAGATTCTGTCGTAAGACAGTTCAGCTTTTCCAGAATTCGAGGGCGAGGCGGGCGACTGCTTCGCCCTTTTTGTTTTTCACTCCGCCTTCAAGAGATGCGGAATGACACACCACGTCATGGCCGGGCTTGTCCCGGCCATCCCGATCCGAAAAGCGCTGCGCCTCAATTCATCGGATCACCGGCACAAGGCCGGTGATGACGTGAGGAAGTTTGATGTGCGGAAAAGATGCCTCAGCTCAGGGCGAGGTTTCCGGCGAACCCTCGCCCATATATTCGCGCCACAGCGCGCTTGCCCCAAGCTGCTCGATGAAGGCGGCGTGGGCCGCGCGCTCCGCATCCGTCAGACGCGAGATCATGGGGCGCTGACGAATCTCGCGCGGCGCGCCGGCATCGGTGCGCGCGGCAGAACCCGCGCCCTTCGCGGGCTGCGCGGTGAGATCGAAGCCGACCTGACGGCCACCGATCAGCTCGATATAGACCTCGGCCAGGATTTCCGAGTCGAGCAGGGCGCCATGCTTCGTGCGCTTGGAATTGTCGATGCCATAGCGCGAGCAGAGCGCATCGAGATTGTTCGCCGCACCAGGATGCTTGCGCCGCGCCATGATGAGCGTGTCGACCGCATCCGGAAGACTGACCGCCGGATGGCCGGTGCGCGCGAATTCCGCGTTGATGAAGCCGATATCGAAGGGCGCGTTGTGGATGACGAGGCGGCCGTCGCGGATGAAATCGTAAAATTCGTCGGCGATGGCGGCGAAGACCGGTTTGTCGGCGAGAAATTCGTTGCTCAATCCGTGCACCGCGAACGCGCCGGGATGCACCGGAAATTCCGGGTTGATATAGACGTGATAGGTCTTGCCGGTGGGAATGTGGTTGAGCAGCTCGACGCAGCCGATTTCGACGATCCGGTCGCCCTTGGCGTGGTCGGTGCCGGTGGTTTCGGTATCGAGAACTATTTCACGCAACATCGTCAAACACTCGTCTCTCAAATCTGTGTGTGCCGTCCCGGCCGCCCGGCGAGGCTGGCGAGAATGGACCGCACCTGCGCCGTCGCGGAGTCGAAACCCCGGCCGGTATCGACCAGAAAATGCGCGCGGGCGCGCTTCTCGGCATCCGGCATCTGTTTAGCCAGGATCGCACGAAATGTCTCGTCCGTCATGTTTGGTCGCGCCATGACACGCTGACGCTGCACATCCGAAGGCGCTGTCACCACCAGCACCGCGTCGCAGCGCTTCTCACCGCCGGTTTCGAAGAGGAGAGGAATATCGAGCACGGCGATGGTCGTCGTGACGGAGGACAAAAATTTCTGCTCCTCCTCGCGCACCAGCGGATGCACGATGGATTCGAGCTGTTTCAATTTTTCAGCATCGCCCAGCACGATTCCACCGAGGGCGCGGCGGTCGACCACACCATCGGTGACGGTGCCGGGAAAAGCTCGCTCGATCAGCGGCGCGGCGCGGCCGCGATAGAGCGCGTGCACGGATGCATCCGCATCGTGAACCGGAACGCCGAGCCGCCGGAAGAGATTGGCGGTAGCCGATTTTCCCATGCCGATGGAGCCGGTCAATCCGAGGATGAACGTCATGATTGGCTCGCGAGATCGGCCACGATGATGGCGCGCAACTCCGCCGTCACCTGCGGTTTCACGCCGAACCAACGCTCGAAGCCGGGTGCCGCCTGATGCAGCAGCATCCCCAAGCCGTCCACTGTGCGCAATCCGCGCGCTTCGGCGGCGGCGAGAAGTGGCGTGCGCAGGGGAACGTAAACAATATCGGAGACAATCGCGTTGTCAGGCGCTTGTCTCAAATCGGTGGGCAGAGGCGGCTGGCCCGCCATGCCGAGCGACGTGGTGTTGACGATGAGCTGCGATTGCGCGACGCCGCGTTCGAGATCGTCCCATGCGAGCGTTTCGATTTTGACCGCGCTGGTGCCGCTCAAAGCGCGCACCAGTTCCTCGGCTCGCTCGCGCGTGCGGTTGGTGACGAGAATGCGCGTGAGCGAGCGATCCTGAAGACCCGCAACGATGCCGCGCGCGGCACCGCCCGCGCCGAGAACGAGCACGGTATCCACACTCTGCTCCCAGCCTGTCCCCAGGCTCGCATCGAGATTAGCCATGAAGCCGAGCACGTCGGTGTTGTCGCCCCAGATCTGGCCGTTCTCGATCCAGAGCGTGTTCACGGCGCCCAATCTCTCCGCGCGCGCCGTCATGCGGTCGACGGCGGCAAAGGCCGCTTCCTTGTGCGGGATCGTCACGTTGCCGCCGACGAAGCCCTGGCTCTCGAAACCGTTGAGGAAATCCCCGAAGTTCACAGGCGCCACATCGATGCGCTCATAGGAGCCGTCGATCCCATACTGCTTCAGCCAATAGCTATGGATCAGCGGCGAGCGGGAATGCTTGATCGGATGGCCAATGATGAAGGCCTTCTTCATGACGGTTCCTAAAGAGACAGGCAGCCGAGACGGCGCAGGGCTGAGAGAAGCGGGAGCAGGGGAAGGCCGAGGATCGTGGAGTGATCGCCCTCGACGGTCTCGAACAGGTGAGCCCCCAGGCTTTCATAATGATAGACGCCGACGCTCTGGAGCACGTCGGGACCGGCAAGTTCGAGATAGAGATCGATGGCCTCATCCGTTAGCCTGCGCATAGTGAGGCACGCGCTCGCATCGAATTGTTCGACCACCTTACCGCCGATGGCGATGGCGCCGGCGGAATGCAGGAAGTGGGTCTTTCCCGAGAGCGTCTGCAATTTTCGATGGGCCGCTTTGCGGTTCGGCGCCTTGTGGAACAACACGTCCTCGCAGGCGAGAACCTGATCCGCGCCGAGCACGACCCGTTCCGGATGGCGGCGGCTGACGGCGAGCGCCTTCTCGGCGGCCAAACGCGCCGCCAGTTCCAGAGGATCGAGGGCTTCCTTCTGAACTGCTGCCTCGATGGCCCGCTCATCGACCTCAGATTTCTGCGTTTCCACCATGAGCCCCGCGCTCATGAGCAAGCGCAGACGCGTGGCGCTGGTGGAAGCGAGCAACAGGTTCTCGGTGGGGGTCCAGAGCAGGGGCATGGCCTATTCCGCGATGAATTTCAGACGGTGGTCCCGGTAGTGATCGATGATCGCGGCCGCCGTCTCCTCGATGGAGCGGCGGGTCACGTCGATCACGGGCCAACCATGTCGTGCGAAGAGCCGCCGCGACACCGCGATCTCCTCCGCCACCGCGTCGCGGTCCACGTAAGACGTGTCGTCATCCGCCTTGAGGCTGAGCAGCCGGTTCTGACGGATCTGGACGATGCGCTCCGGGGACGCCACGAGGCCGATGATGAGGGCCTTACGGGCCGTCTCCAGAATCGCCGGCGGCGGGATGCCGGGCACCAGAGGAATGTTCGACGTCTTCAAGCCGCGATTGGCGAGATAGATCGCGGTCGGCGTCTTGGACGTGCGGCTCACGCCCACCAGGATCACATCCGCATCGTCGAGATCGTCGGGCAGGTGCCCGTCATCGTGGAGGAGCGTGAAGTTCATGGCGTCGATGCGCTTGAAATATTCCGCGTTCAGCATGTGCTGAGCGCCGGGCCGCGCCGTCGAATGGGTGCCGAGATAGGAGGAGAGCAGGGAATGCACCGGCTCGAGCACCGAGAGGAACGGTGAGCTCGTCGCCCGGCAGGTGTCCTCCAAGCGCTGAGCAAGTTCCGGTTCGACGAGGGTATAGAGAACGATGCCCGGCGCGGTCTCGATCTCGCTCAACACCCGTTCCAGCTGCGTGGTGGAGCGCACCAGGGGATAGACGTGCTCGATGGCCGCCACCCCTTCATACTGGGCCACCACCGCGCGGGCGACCGTGATCAGGGTCTCGCCGGTCGAGTCCGACACGAGATGGAGATGGAAATAGCTGCGTCCCGCCAAGGCCTGTCTCCTGAGACGGATTGCTCCCTCACCCCATGTATGAAGCACGGGAAAGGAGTCGATAAATGTGGATAGAACGGCTGTTCGCCGAGGTCCAGGGAAAGCACCCTGTGAGTCCGTCGGACGATCATCAACAGGGCTGCCCGTTGTGCGACTCTGCCGACGCCGAATTGGGAGAATCCGGTACGAATCACCTCCAAGGGTTCGATTCAGACTTCGTTAATCTCCATTAACGGGCTGTTAAGCTTTAAGATTTCGGAAAGGATTGAGGCAGAGCTGCCCCAATCGTAAACGAATGGTTAACGCCCCGGGCAATGTGGACCGCTTGTGGACGGGCTTGCGGCTTTATGATTCACGGCCCAAGAGAAACAACAGATTCTAAGATTCAAAGATTCTTATATTTAGAGAGGCCCTGTGAGCGAGCGTCCCACCAAAGCGATCCTTCGTGTGCTGAACGGCGAAGCAGTCTGGCCTCTTCCGATCTGGATCATGCGTCAGGCCGGCCGTTATCTTCCGGAATACCGGGAGACCCGTAAGCAGGCGGGTTCCTTCCTCGACCTTTGCTACAATCCCAGGCTTGCCGAGGAAGTGACCCTTCAGCCGATCCGCCGTTTCGGCTTCGATGCCTCGATCCTGTTCTCGGACATTCTTGTCATTCCGCATGCTCTCGGCCAGGACGTGCGCTTCGTCGAGAACGAAGGACCTAAACTCGATCCGATCACCTCGCAGGAGGACTTCAAGAGGCTAGCCGAAGAGCTGCCGCTGGAGCGGCTGGAGCCCGTCTTCGAAACCCTCGACCGCCTGAAGTCATCGCTGCCGAAGGAGACCACGCTCCTCGGTTTCTGCGGCGCGCCCTGGACCGTTGCGAGCTACATGATTGCCGGCAAGGGCACCCCGGACCAGGCGCCGGCGCGGTTGGCCGCCTATCGCGATCCGGCTTTCATGGATGGGCTCATCGACAAGCTGGTGCGGGCCTCCACCGCCTATCTCATCCGCCAGATCGATGCGGGCGCGGAAGCGGTCCAGATTTTCGAGAGCTTCGGCTCGGCTCTGCCGCCGGCTCTCTTCGACCGGCTGTCCCTCGAGCCGATCCGCCGCATGGTGGAGGGCCTCAAGAGCGCACGGCCTCAGGCCAAGGTGATCGTGTTCGTGCGGGGAGGCGGCGCCAACCTCCATCGCTTCGCATCAGCCGGGATCGGCGATGGGCTGGCCCTCGACTGGACCCTCGATCCGGCCCTCGTGCTGCCGACCCTGCCGGATACCATCGCCACCCAGGGCAATCTCGATCCGCTCGCTCTGATCGCCGGTGGTGAGCCCATGGAGAAGGGGATCGACCATATTCTGAACGCGGTGCGCGGCCGCCCGCATATCTTCAATCTCGGCCACGGCATCCTGCCGGAGACACCGACCGCTCATGTCGAGCAGATGATCGCTCGCGTGCGGGGGGCTTAAAAAATGTTGTATCTCTGGATCAAGGCGTTCCACGTCATCGCGATCATCGCCTGGATGGCGGGCATGCTCTATCTGCCGCGCCTCTTCGTCTATCATTGCGAGACGCAAAAAGGTTCGATCCAGTCCGAGACCTTCAAGATCATGGAGCGGCGCCTGCTCAAGGCGATCATCAACCCGGCGATGATTACCGCCTGGGTGCTCGGCCTCTACCTGATCTGGGACGGCGGCTGGTACACCTCCGGCTGGCTCCACGCGAAGGTGCTTCTCGTGCTGATCCTGTCCGGCATGCACGGGTTCCTGTCGAAGACCGTCAAGGTCTTCGCCGCCGACCAGAACGTGCGTCCGGCGAAATTCTACCGAATGATCAACGAGGTGCCGACGGTTCTGATGATCGGCATCGTCATCCTGGTGATCGTGAAGCCGTTCTGATTTGCACCGGTCATCCCGGATCGCTAACGCCGTCCGGGGTGACCGCCAGTAAAGCTTTTCCAAACAGCACTTGAGAAATCCCGCGAACGCGGCTATAAAGACCTTCTCTTCCATAAAAGACAGGTTGCGCTGCACCGGGGGCCTACAGGGCTCTTAAACAGTCACTCTTCGTGGACTGGGTGGCCCTGTCGAATATTTCCCCGATCTCCCCCGCGCACAGTGAACCTGCCCGCGCTTTTTACCCCGAGAGTGTTCCCCGATGAGGGAAATCAAGCTTCAAGACCTGAAATCCAAATCCGCCACCGAACTCATCACCTTCGCCGAGGAACTCGAGGTCGAGAACGCGAGCACGATGCGCAAGCAGGAGCTCATGTTCGCCATCCTCAAGCAGCTCGCTGCCCGCGAGGTGGAGATCATCGGCGCCGGCGTCGTCGAGGTGCTGCAGGACGGCTTCGGCTTTCTCCGCTCGGCCGATTCGAACTACCTGCCGGGCCCGGACGACATCTACGTGTCGCCGAGCCAGATCCGCAAATTCGGCCTGCGCACCGGCGATACGGTGGACGGCCCGATCCGTGGACCCAAAGAGGGCGAGCGCTACTTCGCCCTGCTGAAGGTCAACACCATCAATTTCGAGGATCCCGAGAAGATCCGGCACAAGGTGCATTTCGACAACCTGACGCCGCTCTTCCCGCACGAGCGCTTCAATCTCGAGATCGCCGATCCCACGCGAAAAGATTTCTCGCCACGCATCATCGACATCGTGTCGCCCATCGGTAAGGGCCAGCGCGCGCTCATCGTCGCGCCGCCGCGCACCGGTAAGACCGTGCTGATGCAGAACGTGGCGCAGTCGATCACTACCAACCATCCCGAGTGCTACCTCATCGTGCTGCTCATCGACGAGCGCCCGGAGGAAGTCACGGACATGCAGCGCTCCGTGAAGGGCGAGGTCGTGGCCTCCACCTTCGACGAGCCGGCGACCCGCCACGTGCAGGTGGCCGAGATGGTGATCGAGAAGGCCAAGCGCCTGGTGGAGCACGGCCGCGACGTGGTGATCCTGCTCGACTCGATCACGCGTCTGGGCCGCGCCTACAACACGGTGGTTCCGTCCTCCGGCAAGGTGCTGACCGGCGGTGTGGACGCCAACGCGCTCCAGCGCCCGAAGCGCTTCTTTGGTGCCGCCCGTAACATCGAGGAGGGCGGTTCGCTCACCATCATCGCGACGGCGCTCATCGATACCGGTTCGCGCATGGACGAAGTGATCTTCGAAGAGTTCAAGGGCACCGGCAACTCGGAAATCATTCTCGACCGCAAGGTCGCCGACAAGCGTACCTTCCCGGCCATCGACATCACCCGCTCCGGCACTCGTAAGGAAGAACTGCTGGTGCCGAGCGACACGCTCAAGAAGATGTACGTGCTGCGCCGCATCCTCAACCCGATGGGCACGGTGGACGCCATCGAGTTCCTGCTCGACAAGCTGCGTCAGACCAAGTCGAACAGCGAGTTCTTCGACTCGATGAACACCTAATCGCCGGACTATTCGGCTGTATCATCACCCCATCCTCCTCGCGGAGGGTGGGTTTTTTGTTTGGGCCTAGAGCAACGGGCATTCAGACGAATCCATATCCGGCAGCGGTGAAGTAGTTGCGGCATGCGTCGGGCTCGACCAGATCGCAAATGTCGCCGATGGCGTGCCAGAGCGCCTCAACGGTTCGGGCTTCGGCTGTGCGCAAGTGCGCTTTGATCTGGGAGAAGACCTGCTCAATCGGGTTCAAATCCGGACTGTACGGTGGCAGGAACAGGAACCAGGCGCCTCTTTGCTTCAGGCAGTGTACGGCCTTCT